>NZ_JBJYZD010000011.1:0-111201 GCF_046263795.1 Porcibacter vitabionis
TGTCATTCGTTTCCTTCGCTTTACTGCTTTTAGGTTTGTTATGTCTCCATAACGCGTTCTTTAAAAAATTCTCTCATTTAGAATCTTTCAAGGTTGTTTCATTGTTCAGTTATCAAAGTGCTTTGTGCTGTCTCGATGACAGCTTATTAATATTATCAAATCTCAGGACTGTTGTCAACAGCTTTTTAAAATTCCTTTGACTTGAAACGGAGAAGGAGGGATTTGAACCCTCGCGCCGCTATTAACGACCTGCACCCTTTCCAGGGGTGTCCCTTCAGCCTCTTGGGTACTTCTCCAAGCGTCTTACTCTAGTGATTCCGGTTACCCGGCTTCCTATTGAGATGTCCTGCGTTCTTCGCGAACGCAAGTAATAATATATATCATCCAGCCTGCATTTGCAAGTAGGAATTTCCCTTTTATAAAAAGTCAGACATTTGATGCAATTTCTTTTCTTTTTCCTTGCAACTAAAGATTGATCCATCGTCAGACCCTTGCTACGATCTTTCCATGCTCGATATACACAGCTTCATCGCATAGCACATCTATATCTTCCGAAGAGTGCGACACAAGAATCATGGTCTTTCCCCTTTTTTTAAGCTCCAGAAAATAGTCATGCATTTCTTCGACTCCCTCATTATCGAGGCCGTTGAATGGTTCATCCAGGACAAGAAGATCCGGATCTTCCATGACAGCCTGTGCGATTCCCAGTCTCTGACGCATTCCAAGAGAATACTTTTTTACATGTTTTTTGTCAGTCGGGTCAAGTCCTACTCTCCCCATTGCCTCCCTTACTTCCTTATCACCAATCTTATGTCTTAAGTCCGCCAGAAGTTTCAAATTCTTGTAACCGCTATAATACGGAATAAAGCCGGGAGTCTCGATAATCATACCGGTATCGTCCGGGAAATCAATATCACGTCTGATTCGTTTTCCATCGACCGTAATCTCACCGCTTGTGACCTTCACAAATCCAAGGATGCACTTCATCAGCATTGTCTTGCCGCTTCCATTTCTGCCGACAAGTCCATATGTCTTTCCTTTCTCCATCTTCAAGCAAATGTCATCAAGGATCTTCTTTTTCCCAAGAACCAGGTCTACATGTGATACGATGATTTTTTCCATAGATCCGTTCACCTCACTCCACGAGTTCAATATTCAGAAGTTCCAGCCGTCTGACCGCCATTTCATTCAGTATCAGCATCGCAGTAATTGCCAACGCAAAATAAACGTATGAAAACCACACAGGTACTACTGTTTGCTCAAGTATTTTGTCATAATGAATCCAGACGATCGTATTTGCCATCGGAAGACCCCACATCACTCTGGAGTCAAGCGAGGTTGTGACAACTCCCGCTGATATCACAATAATAGATGCGAACAATCCGAAGGACTGTATATGTATCTCCTTAAAGAAATAAATTACCAATGCCAGGAGAAACAGATACATAGCCATGAGTATGGTGGTTTGCAGCAGAGCATTCCACATGGATAATTGATTATAAAGGTTCGACGGTATGAGCTGACTGGCAAAATTTTCGGCTTCATCCGGAAACATGGCATTATACTTCGTCACCGCATCGCTCCATCCGCCGAGCGGTCTTCCTCCAGATACCAAGATGCTTCCTATGATCACTAATCCCAAAAAAGTCAAGACGGCATAGACTATAAAAAGTATCTGCCCGATAAACCAATTCCATTTACCTGTTCTTTGAATAAAAAACAGAGTATTCCCTGTAATCTTCGGATAGGCGCCTATGAGTATTAAGAATACGCATGGCATAAGCATTACCAGCATACCCGAATTTCCAATTGCGATATATGGTTCAAAAATTCCAAGACGGATGCCTATCTTTTCAGCCCTTTCCAGCAGTGGCTCTACGGCCAATGTTCGCATAAAAATAATAAGGACCCCTACCACAACGATCCTAGGATCTGTGATCCACCTCAAATATTCCTGTCTCGCGACAGAGAGGATACATTTTCTATTCTCCACTATCTACTCTCCTCATCGTAAAGAAAAGATACAGCACCAAACAGGCAACAACTATAGCAGCACTATACAGTAACACGTATTTCTTCAAGCTCCCATATTCATTGAACTGTGGCAACGCATCCGGATAAATCACGGAAATAATGTTCGAAAGCCACTGATTCGATTTATCTCCGGCTAACATTTTTTCATTTATCTGAGACGATAGCTTCTGGCACGTCTGACCTATAGCATATTTGATAAAGAATGGTATACATAATACGAGGTATTTGTTCCTGATTAGACTTGTCAGCATAATGACAACTGCTGAAATGGTAAGTCCATATAGGAATACTCCCAGCATTTTTATGAGTGTCGCGTCCAAATAACCGGTGGAAAAATTCATATAGGATGACATGCTTTCCCTGTACATCTCTTTCAATTCAGATGAATATTCACCTATGTCCGGAAAGAGCTGAAATACCAATGCGGAATAGATTCCATAACCTGCTGATACAGCTATTCCTCCGCTCACGCATCCTGCAATCATCTCAGACAAATGAAATTCTAACCTCGAAGACCGGAAAACTTCATACCGTACCACTTTCGCTTCATGTTCATCACATAGGAGCGGTACGAAGGCAAAAGCTGATACTATCGGTATGAAAAGTTGTATCCATCCCCAACTCCCTTTTCTCATAACTTCCAGAGAAGAAAACTGTGTATCTGTCAGCATAAAATTTCTATCGAAGCTTATAAGAGCGCGGATGACCGAATATTTGTCATAGGTTGTTTCATCCTGATAGATCTCCGCAGAGAAGCATAATATAACAGTAAAAGCAATGCATAGATAGAAACCATATCCCGTCAGTATCTTCTGAAATTCTGTTTTTATATTTCTTATTATCATAGCTTTTCTGCCATTATAGAGTTGAATAGCTGTAGTAATAAAGTTTACCTGTTACTACATCAACATAAAATGCATAGTGTAACCCATCGTTTGAATTATCTGCTATAAATTTCCATGCCGGACTGAGATCCGCTTTTTCACGATTCTCATCTGTATACTTGCCGGTATAGACCATTGCTACAGAAGTGATCTTAAATTTCACCGATTGGGTAACTTTACTGCTTAGAATACTTACAGCTTTTGTAAGATTGATCAACGGTACGACTTCTGTCTTCGATGTGATATCGGGAGAACCCCCATCAATCCGCACATCCAAATGGTCCTTACCGTCTACCACAAGCTCTTTTGACTCCTGCACAAGATCCGTATCTGCGTTAGTGACTGACTCCTGAAAGGAATCCATTGGGATCCCATGAAAGGAATCCGTATATTCCGCCCCAATACTGTCTGAACCATCCTTCATATCATATATTTTTACTTTATATACATAAGGGTTCATCTCCCCTTCCTGATTGCCATTTTCTATATAAGAAATGACCTCCCTGAGCGTCATTTTGTCATTTCCGATCCTGTACTCTTGATCATAACCCTTGTCAAAATCCCCTGTATATATTTTTTTGACAGCCTGTGTATCATCGATATCCCTTGGAAGCCATGAGCCTAATTTTGCATCGCTATATAATGAATAAAGCTTTCCTCTATTGATCCATTCCGGTTCAGAAGACGCCTCGGTCCAGTACACATATCTCTTATGATCATTATCATAATAGTACAAACTTGTAGCCTTATAGGTACCATTTATCAATTCTTCTTTATACTTGTTAACCTTCGGCAAAAAATCAGCTACAGTCTCTATCTTGTCTATGTCACCGCATAGATCATTATAATAATCACTGATAGAGTCCGTATAATGGTGTAAATTCAATAATTCAAAAGAGCCAATGGCTCAGCCCTCAGGTATAATGAGAATCGCGACATTCAACATAGTACCGAAAGGAAAACCAATGGCTCAACTCAATATTACATTGAATCAGGACGAAATTCTACAGTTACTTTCTGCTGACCGGGAGGACGCTTTCCGAACTCTTCTTCAGGAAAGCCTGAATTCGGTTCTTAAAGCCGAATCCCAGGAACAGCTCCAGGCAGCGCCATATGAGCGCTCAGAAGGCCGTACAGACTCGAGAAACGGTTTCCGAACCAGAGATCTCAAAACGCGGATCGGAACGATAACGTTGAATGTACCGAGGCACAGGAACCAGCCATTTCATACGATGGTCTTTGAGAACTACTCCCGCAGCGAAGCCGCTCTGGTTACAACCATGGCGGAAATGGTCGTGAGCGGTGTATCCACCAGGAAAGTTGCAAGGGTAGTAGAGACGCTCTGCGGTACATCAATCTCCAAATCCGCAGTTTCCGATGTCTGTAAGGATCTCGATCAGGAAGTCGAGGCCTTCCGCAACCGGCCGATCGAAGGTAATTACCCGTTCCTCACAGTCGATGCTACGTATTTCAAGGTACGTGAGAACGGCCGGGTTGTCTCGAAAGCGCTGATGATTGCCTATGGCACCAATGACGATGGAAGGCGCGAAATCCTTGGTTTCTCGGCCTATCGGAATGAGTCTCGTGAGACATGGAAAGACTTCCTGACCGGGCTGAAAAAGCGCGGCCTGTGCGGTCTCATGATGATCACTTCCGATGCCCACGATGGCATTATCAATGCCGCCAGAGAGGTGTTTCCGGACGTTCCATGGCAGCGGTGTCAGTTTCACTTTTCAAAGAACATCGCTGACAAAGCTCCGAAGAAAGAACAGGCTGGTCTGCGTGCTGAACTACAGGAAATGTTCCACTGCAAAAAGATCGAGGATGCCAGACAAAAACGGGATCAGATCCTCGCCGATTATCAAGAATCCGCCTCATCCGCAATGGAATGTCTCGATGAAGGCTTCGAAAGCGCTATGACCGTTATGACGCTCCCGGAAGGGATGCGTCGCTTCTTCCGGACATCGAACCACATCGAGCGGCTGAATCGGGAGTTGAAGCGGCGTTCCGGCGTCATCGGGATCTTTCCAAATGAGGCATCGCTGATCCGGCTGATGGGATCTGTCTTGATAGAACAGAACAGCATCAGTCAGGCCAGAAAGGCCATCTTCAGTAAAGAATCCTATCAGGGCTTACTGAAATCGGATGTTCGAAATCAACTGCATCTGATTGCTGAAGAACAAGCCGCTCTTCTGGCAGCATAGTTATCAACAGTTATACCTGAAGGCAATTTACACACAAATATGGACTTGACTTAATCACTGTCAGCTGGCGGAGAAAATATAACATATGTTTCATCATAGACTCCGAAATAGTCCACACAGTATGACTCAAATCTCTTCAATACCTCCTCCATATTCATTTTCTGCATGCCGAAATTTTCCTTATCCCAATCTTGTTTTATAGTCAATTTATAACAGCTGATATCCGAATGATTGACAAGTCCTGCTTGACTGAAATCAAGATTTTTATAAGTATGCTTCTTTATCTCATTAAATTCTGACTGAATATCACTTAAATTACATCGATTTGACTTCTTTCGAATTTCGCCATCCTTTTTATTAGCACATGCTGAAAAGATAAACAGGGTGGAAACAAGCAAGATGAGAATTGTCAGCAATTTTTTCATCATATTTAGTTAAAGACAACGTGATGACATCTATCATGTTCATCACGTTGTCCTTGTCCCCCTTTCTATCAATTCCCCTTTATTCAAATATCGAACAGCACATTGAAGATCATCTACCCTTGACAATTAATAATGTGGCGGCCAATCATGCAAAGGCATGTCTCCTTTCTTTTTGCAACGCTTGTTTATTATCTGTACAATATCACAATAAGCACAGAATTGCCAGTATTTTTTGTCATCTTATCTATTTCATTCCCGTGCTCATGCCTGTTGCCTTCGTAATCGCATCCGGTCTCTTACGAACGCAAGCGTTCGACGAGTCCGGATGCGTTCCGAAGAGCTTATTCAGCAAACTGCGAGTTATACAGATCGGCATAGAATCCGTTCTTGGCGAGGAGCTCGTCATGGGTTCCCTGTTCTACGATATCGCCATGGTTCAGTACAAGAATGCGGTCTGCATTTCTTATCGTAGAAAGTCTGTGGGCAATGACAAAGCTGGTCCGGCCTTTCATCAGGCGGTCCATAGCGCTCTGGATCAGCTGCTCGGTTCTGGTATCGACCGAGGATGTTGCCTCGTCCAGAATCAGAACCTTCCGGTCTGCCAGCATGGCCCGGGCAATGGTCAGAAGCTGCTTCTGTCCCTGGGATACATTGGTTGCATCTTCATTCAGAACCATGTCATAGCCGCCGGGAAGGGTACGGATAAAGTGATCCACATAGGCTGCCTTTGCCGCCTTTTCGACCTCCTCATCGCTTGCATCCAGACGCCCGTAACGGATATTTTCCCGAATGGTACCGGAGAAAAGCCAGGTGTCCTGAAGGACCATGGAGAAATTATCTCTGAGCTGATGCCGGTCAATGGTCCGGATGTCTTTTCCATCCAGAAGAATGGATCCGCTGTTTACGTCATAGAAGCGCATCAGAAGTTTTACAAGGGTGGTCTTTCCGGCCCCGGTCGGACCTACAATTGCAATCTTCTGGCCAGGTTCTACATGACAGGAGAAGTCCTTGATGATAATCTGGTCCGGATCATAGCCAAAGCGAACATGATTGAAGTCCACCTCGCCTCGAACATTTTCCAGCGTCTCGGCAGCATTTGCTAATTCATTATCTGTTTCTGCCTTCTGCGTATCTTCGATTTCCTTATCACCAGCACTACTCTCCGCCTTCTCCGGAAGCAGCACATTCGGCTCCTCTTCTTCCTCCAGGAATTCAAAGACTCTTTCGGCCGCTGCCGTCATCGACTGCACCTGGTTCATGACCTGTGCAAGCTGAGCCAGGGGCTGCTTTATATTTCCCACGTACTGGATAAAGGCCTGGATATCGCCGACTCCGATGACACCCTGAATGGCAAGCATACCTCCGGAGATAGCCACGCCGGCATAGCCCAGATAGCTGATGAAGTTCATGACCGGCATCATGACGCCGGAGATAAACTGGGATTTCCAGGCAGAGTCGTAGAGGTCTGCATTTGTCCTGCTGAACTCGTTCAGAGATTCCTGCTCACGGTTGAAGGCCTTGATGATCAGCTGGCCGGAGAAATCCTCTTCGATCTGTCCGTTGATGATTCCCAGAGAATCCTGCTGACGGATGAAGTAATTCTGGGATTTTTTGACAATGAAGGAAACCAGAATACCGGATACCGGAATAACAACGACCGCGATCAAAGTCATCAGGGGCGAGATGGTCAGCATCATCACCACAACACCGACGAGCGTTGCAATCGAAGAGATGATCATGGTGATACTCTGATTCAGTCCGGTGCCGAGGGTATCGACATCATTGGTAATCCGGGACAGAACATCTCCGTAAGGCCGGCTCTCGAAATATTTCATCGGCATGCGGTCGATTTTCTCCGAGATCTCCCGCCGCATCCGGTAGGCAGCCTTCTGGCTGACCGAGGTCATGATCCAGCCCTGAAGGAAGCTGAAGGCGGCCGATGCGATATAGAGGGCCAGGGTCATGAGGAGGATTTTTCCGATCTTGGTGAAATCGATACCGCCGGTTCCCTGGATCTTACGCATGAGTCCGTTGGCCAGTTCCGTCGTCGCATGTCCCATGATCTTCGGTCCCATAACATTGAAGACCGTGGAAAGGATGGCAAAGATCGCGACAAAAATGACGGCTATCCGGTAGCGGCCGATATAGCGCATGAGCTTTCCGAAAGATTTCCGGAAGTCCTTCGGCTTCTCGCCGACCCGGTTTCTGCCCGGGCCTCGGCGGTTGGATGCCGCATTATGTTTCTTTCTGTATTCCGCAAGCTTCTTCTCCCGCGCAAGTTTTTCAGCGTCACGAGCGGAAGCCCTGTCTTTTTTATTTTTCTTATCAGCATCTGATTGGGATCCAGAGGCATCCTGTTTCTGATTTTCAGTCCTGGATTCCATAGCAGAAGTCTTCTTCTCAGCCTCAGCTTCTAAAAGGGAGGCTTTCTTGTTCTGAATATTATCTTCTCGCATGGCGTGTCTCCTCCAGTTCCTTTTCTGAAAGCTGTGAAGCAGCGATCTGCCGGTATACCTCACAGGTGTCCAGCAGCTCTTCGTGTCTTCCGAGTCCGACCACCTGGCCCTCATCGAGAACCAGAATCTGGTCGGCATTCAGAATGGTGCTGACCCGCTGGGCCACGATAATCTTGGCTGCATCCTTTTCCTGCTTTGCAAGCTCTTCCCGGAGCCTGGCATCAGTCTTCATATCAAGAGCGGAAAAACTGTCATCGAAGACCAGGATTTTCGGATTCTTTGCAATGGCACGGGCAATGGACAGTCTCTGTTTCTGTCCGCCGGAAACATTGCTGCCGCCCTGAGAGATATAGCTGTCGTAACGGTCTTCCTTTTCCTCAATGAAATCCTCTGCCTGGGCAATCCGTGCTGCTCTCTCGACTTCCTCATCCGTCGCATCCTGGCATCCGAAGCGGATATTGGATGCAATGGTGCCGGAAAACAGGGTTCCCTTCTGGGGCACGAAGCCGATCTCTGCACGCAGATCCTGAAGATTCCGCTCCCGGATATCGACACCGTCAACCGTGATGGATCCGCCGGTGACATCGTAGAAACGGGGAATCAGGTTGACCAGGGTACTCTTTCCTGAGCCGGTGCTTCCGATGATGGCTATGGTTTTCCCCGGCTCTGCCGTAAAGGTAATATCCTTCAGGGCATCCATCTCCGCACCCGGATAACGGAAACTTACATTATGGAAGCTTACGACTCCGGTCTTCCTTTCCGGAGTCTTCTCATCAGCAGGGCTTTCGATAGAAGGCTTGGTATTGATGACTTCCTGGATTCGTTCCGCTGCCACACCGGCTCTGGGGAGAATGATGGACATGGCGGTCAGAATCATGAAAGCAGAAATAATGATCATGGAATAAGTGATGAAGGAAGTCATGGCGCCGACCTGGAGAGTTCCCTCATTGACCCGGTGGGAAGCCACCCAGGTGATCAGGATGCTGAGTCCTGTCATGACAAACATCATGGCCGGCATCATAAAGGTCATGACCCGGTTGGTAAAGAGCTGGGTCCGCTTCAGATCCTGATTGGCTTCATCGAAGCGCTTCTCCTCTTCCTTCTCCCGTCCGAAAGCGCGGACCACCATAAGTCCGGTCAGGATCTCACGGGAAACCAGGTTCAGTCGGTCCACAAGCTTCTGCATGATCTTGAATTTCGGCATGGCAACCACAACAAGGGTCAGAATGATTCCCACGATCACGGCAATTCCGAGGGCAATGACCCAGCTCATGTTGGCGTGGGACTGGTAGACCCGGATCACGCCCCAGACAGCCAGGACCGGTGCATAGAGTACCATGCGGAGAAACATAGTCGTTACCATCTGTACCTGCTGGACATCATTGGTTGCACGCGTAATGAGAGACGAGGTCTGAAATTTATCCATCTCCGCGTTGGAATAGCCGATGACATTGTTGAAGACCTTGAGTCGGAGGTCACGGCCGACGCCGGCGCCGACACGGGAGGCGACGAAGGAAACCGCTACTGCCACCATGGCCATGAGGAGTGCCATCAGCATCATCCGTCCGCCGCTGGCCCAGAGATAATTTTTCTGGACCTTGTCGACATTGACTCCGGCTGCCTCTTCTGCGGACGATGCATAGCGGATGCCCATGGCCCGCATAGTCTGGCTGCCGATCTTCTTGACTGTCTTATTGATCAGCTTCCTCATCTGGCTGAGCTGACTTTTGTCAAACCGGCCGCTCTGAATCATCTGCTCCAGAGCCGGACGGACATCGACATAAATTGCCTTCTTTCCGTCCTCATCCTTAGCTGTGAAGACCTTGACATTCATCTTATAGGCCTTGGCGATTTCCGAAGCAGACATGGAATCGATTTTCTCCAGGGCCGCTTCCATCTGGGCCTTGGCAGCAGCTGCGGCGGTCTGGTTCTGCGCCTGCTCAGCCGCTTCCATCTGGCTCTTCAGCTGATTTTTCATCATGGTCCGGAAATCCGCTTCCGTCATATGTCCCATCTGATAAGTCATAACAATAGGATTCAGAAGGTCATCGTCGAGCCGGTCTAACTTTTTCGAACTCAGATCCTTCAGCACATAGTTGTCGCCCTTGGCCCTGTAGGCATTCTCCCACTCGTTCTTCTGCGAATCGCTCATGAAGAATTCGGCCTGGCTGTATTCCTCTGCCGTGATCTCTGTCGGCATGATATGCTCGATGCCCTTGTTCTGGATGCCGGTATCGATAATGTTCTGGGTGTACTGGGGCATGGACATCTCGCAGTAGCCCTGCACGATCAAAAGCACAGCCAGAAGCAGTACCGATTTCCAGTACTTCTTCAAATTTGAAAAAATATACTTCATTCTGTCTGCCACTCAAAATATGTTTAAATATACTCAAACACATCGAGAATTGAAGTCCTTGCGGATACTTCTTACTGCTTCAATGTGTATGCTTTGGCGATTATAAACAATACGCTACTCACAAGTTCGTGTACACTCCACAGTCGTAAATTCCTGCGATAGCCCGCAGTACATACTTACATTTTGCGTTTATTATGCAATTGTGTAAGTTAAAGCATCTCTTAGATTAAGAGCAGCATTGAAATCCCTATCCTCAACATAGCCACAATCACAACGATATATTCTATCTGAAAGTTTCAAATCTTTCTTGATAGCACCACAGCAATGACATATTTTGGATGATGGATACCATCTGTCTACGACTCTTAATTCAATACCATTTTCATCACATTTTGCTTTAAGTTTGGTTCTAAATTCATAGAACTTCTGTGACGCAACAGCTTTTGAAAGATGTCTGTTCTTCATCATTCCTGACACATTCAAATCTTCAATAGTTATGTAAGATGGTTTGGTTTTCACTATCTCAGCTATTGTTTTATTGACATAATCAGTACGAATATTATCTATTTTATGATGAAGTTTTTGTACTTTGAGCTTTTGCTTTTGTATATTCTTTTGAGTGGACTCTCCTTTCTTTAAGTTTTCATATTTGCGTGAGAGACATCTTTGTTCTCTACGCAGTTTCTTTTCTAATTTTTTAATTCTTGCTGACTTATTGATATTTTTATAAGTTTTACCATTGGAAACAATTGCTAAGTCTTTTAAACCCAAGTCAATTCCTATACCACCATTGCTATTATTAGCAATCTTAGTGTCTGGAATTTCTATAAGAACTGACACATAATATCTATCCGCCTTGATTGAGACATGACCACTTTTAATTACATACCCGTCTTTGGTGGTTGGAATATATCCTTTTTCTTTAATGCGAACCCAACCAAGTGATGGAATATTAATTCTGTGTCTTTCACATCGGCAATCCTTTGGATTATTCTTTACGAAATACATTTTCACATCAGATTTCCCTTTCTTTTTAAACTTTGGAAAAGCACTCTGATGTTTGAAAAACCTTGTAAATGCAACGTAACCATTTTCAATTGAGCGTTTTACAGATTTTGAACTGACTTCCTTGATCCATAATTTATCTGGATTTTTTGGAAGGTACTCATTGTTCAGCCAGACACTAAAACTTTTACCACTCATAAACTTTTCACCGTTATCGTGTAAAGTTTTGTTGTGACCGAGATAAAAGTTATAGACGTACCTACAAGTGCCAATAGTCTTGTTAATTTTGATTTTTTGCTCGGCTGTCGGATTTATTTCCGTCTTGAAGCTCTTTAGCAATTTCTGCATCTCCTTCTATTTGTTTTTTATACTTGCGAAGGCCGTACAATCTACAAGAAAAAACGTGCAATATAGATACAATATCCTGTACAAGTTCTTCCTGCGGTGATAGTTCTTCATTATTCACTATCACTATGGCTGTGTTAAACTTCATACAGAATTTTTCAAACCAATCATAGCCAAATCTGATAAACCTATCTTTATGTGTAACTATGATAGTTTTGATCTTCTGTTCCATTACTTCATCTAATAATTGATTCCACTTTTTTCGATTGTAGTTAAGTCCGCTTCCATAATCCTCAATACATTGATCTACAATGATACCTTTAGCATTGCAAAACTGACGTAAAAAAGCCACTTGGTTTTGTAAATCATCTTTTTGGTTTCTTGTAGATACTCTGGCATAAATAACAATCTGACGATTATCGTTTTCAGTATTTATGCCCTTGAACTGAAGATACTGATCATAAGTATAATAACGCCTATTAGTCGGAGTTCGATTTGCTTTCAGAATTCCCTCTCTGTCCCAACGTTGTAACGTTTTGACCGAGACGCCCAATAATTCAGCAAAATCTTTTGGTTTGTAATTAGTGATATTAGATGTGTTCATAACAATATCCTCCATGAGTATATTTTAACACATTTAATCACTATTGACGATGATTTTTGTTACTTAATTTTCCCTCCTTTTTTTCTTCCGGGTTCAGGCAGACCCGGTTGATCTGGTCGTAGAGCTCGTTCAGAAGCGTCGTCAGGGTCTGGATTTTCTCCACGCCCATGCCCTCTGTGATCGCATCCACGGTCTGATTGATCCAGGCCCGTCCCCGCTCGGTTTCAGCGCACCCACTGTCTGTCAAAGACACGAGCGTATTTCTCCGGTCGGACGGGTCGATGGTTCGAACCACAAGGCCTTCTTCCTCCAGTCCCTTCAGAAGTCTCGACACTCCTGGTGCCGGCATCTGAAGCGTCGAAACCAGATCGCTCACACGCACTTTTCCGTCTGGACTGATCTCAGAAAGCCGCACCACCGTTCCCATAAGGATCATTTTCCCCCGGCTTGTGCCCGTCATGTGGAAGGCCGGGCCCAGCTTGTGAAAGCGGTTCAGCGCGCGTAAGAAATCTTCTTCCTCTTGAATCACAAATCTGCTCCTTTCTTCTATGCCTGGCTGGCAGGCCAAATATAGACCGCGGCCAGCTCTGGCTGATATCACTGTTGTTTGGAATTGTTGTTATGGATAATTATTAACGTGTATAATCGTTATCATTGTTAATAATTGCTTGCGTTAAATAATACGCTGACCATATGGACATGTCAATAGGATTTTGGGAATAAAAAAGACGAGCGAAAAGCTTTTGCTTCTCACTCGTCCATATACCAACGGAGAGGATGGGATTCGAACCCATGTGGCGTTGCCGCCAAACGGTTTTCAAGACCGCCTCGTTATGACCGCTTCGATACCTCTCCAAACATTGGTATGTTACTATATTCGCCCATAATTTGTCAATGCAGATTTTTGCTCAGTCTAAAAATACAGCAGATACAGATCGATCAAACCATTCCAGGAGCCCAAATATCGGTCTTCCTTTACCCCAGGTTCTCCTTGGTCAGGTTGTGGATCCACTTACCGCTTCGAACCATAAAGAAGCCGACCATCATCTTAATGAAATCCGCTGTCTGTACCAGAGCAAAAAGCGGAATGATAGGCAGGCTGGTGAAATGGGTCAGAAGGGCAGCCAATGGCAGCGTCGCAACCCATACAAAGCAGCTGTCAAACAGGAAGGTGATCCAGGTCTTTCCGCCGCTTCTCAGGGTGAAGTATGCCGCATTTTCATATGCATAGACCGGCATGAAGCAGGCGCTGACCCGAATCAGACCGGTTGCGATCGAGCGGATCTCGGCTGAAGTATTATAGATCTGCGGGAAAAGGCCACTAATTGCAAAAAGAAGGCTTCCGGAAAACAGGCATAATACAACTGCAATAAAAGCCAGACGATGGGCGTCTCTTTTGACCTCGTCTCCTTCTTTCCCGCTGCCAAGCTCCTGACCCAGGATAATAGCGGTCGCACTTCCCATGGCGATAAAGGCAATGTTGAAGACATTGGCAATGGTATTGGAAATATTGAAGGCTGCAACAGCCGTCAGACCCCGCAGGGAATACTGCTGGCTTAAGACCGTCTGACCCAGGGACCAGAGAGTTTCATTCAGTAATAAAGGAAAGGCCCGGAAGGAAATGGTCTTTGCCAGTCCCAGAGGAATATGAAAATGGCTGAAGATCCCATGGACAAAGGGAAAGCGTTCGCTATGGCGGAGGAGCCAGATCACCAGAGAGGAAGCCTCTGCCAGCCGGCTGATCACGGTTGCGATAGCGGCACCGACAACGCCAAGGGCCGGAGCTCCGAGTTTTCCGTAGATCAGGATATAGTTACCGATCAGGTTGACAGCGACAGCCAGAAGTCCTGCCTTCATTGGTGTCATGGTTTCTCCAAGTTCACGAAGGGTATCTGCGCAGACCTGAGAAAGTGCAAAAGGCAGAAGACCGATGCACATGACCAGGAGATAATGATGGGCGGCCGTCAGCGTTTCCGCCAGGTCCGCCTTGGATGCTCCGCCCGACAGCCAGAGAGAAGCCAGACGGACACCGGACGTCAGAAAGACTATAAGTCCAACAGCCACCAGAACCGCTGCCAGAATCAGCTTCATGCGGAAAGTGATCCGGATTCCCTCCTGGTCGCCCTTGCCGGCATATTGAGCTGTATAGATTCCGATACCGGCCAGGCCTCCGAAAATCATCAGATTAAAAACGAAAAGAAGCTGATTGACAATAGAAACCCCCGACATCTGGGTGGTTCCGATCTGACCGACCATGATATTATCCAGCATACTGACAAAGTTCGTAATGCCGTTCTGAATCATGATAGGAACTGCGATATAAAGGGTATGTCTGTAGAACTTTCGATCATAAAGCCAATGAAGTTTCTTTTTTTCTGTCATGTAACCTCCTTCTATAAAATATAGACCGGTCTCTCAGCCGGTCTGTTTTTCTCACTCTTCTAACATTTTCTCAAGAATTGCTTTGCCGAAGACCAGGTCTTCCCTGGTTGTGATTTTGATATTGAAATAATCCCCTTCGATCAATTTGATCCGAGGCCTTACGCCATCTGATAGACATCCCCCCTCTTCTACTACCATGGCATCGTCCGTGAGTCCTGCCATAGATAAGTCGGGATCCTTAGAAAGGAGCCTCTGATAGGCATCGAACAGTAACTTCCGTTCGAAAGCCTGTGGCGTCTGAATTTCCCATAATTTCGACCGATCCGGCGTATCCGTCACAAAATGATCCAAATCGCCCTCCTTGATCGTGTTCTTTTCCGGCACCGCTGCGATGGCCGCCCTATATTTCTGAACGGCATCCATCATACGGCCGATGACCTCCTGACTTAAGAAAGGTCTGGCCCCATCATGAATCAGGACATAATCTCCCTCTGCCGATTCGAGACCCCGGAGAACAGACTCCGAACGTTCTTTGCCGCCCGCTACGACTTTCGTGACTTTTCGAAAGCCAAAGCGGTGCACGATCTCCTTGACGCAATAATCGATATGACCCGGAGTCACCACAAGAACGATCTCATCCACCGGGCTTTTCTCAAAGGCTTCGAGCGCATAATAAATCAAGGGTTTCCCCATAAGATCCATATATTGTTTGGGCAGGTCGGCATGCATTCTTTTGCCCGAACCGGCCGCCAGAACGATTGCACTATATTTCATCACACATCCTCTCACCAGGTTGAAAAATCAGATGATCTTCGCAGAATCAGCCTGCATTTCCAAGAATCACCGCTCTCCCAAAGCCAGATTCGGAATGGCATTCAGGTCCCAGCCGTCCTGTCTTCCTTTTTGGAAATCATAATAGGCGGCAGCGCCAATCATAGCGCCATTGTCTGTGCAGAGGATCGGGCTAGGGCATAAGAACTCCACGCCCCGCTTCTCACAGGCCTCCTTCATGGCTTTGCGGAAGGCGCCATTCGATGCGACACCGCCCGCAATGGCAAATTTAGACCCGCCGTAAGTATCCAATGCCAGCATGGCATGGTCCACCAGTGCAGATACGACTGCCTTTTGAAAAGAAGCGGCGACATCCGCGGTATTGACGGCCTCGCCCTTCATTTGCATGCCGTTCAGATAGTTCAGAACAGCGGACTTCAGACCGCTGAAGCTGAAATCAAAGGGATGGTCCGAAACCTTGGCGCGGGGGAAGTCGATCGCATCGGGGTTTCCTTCCCTGGCCTTCTTCTCAATTTTCGGCCCGCCGGGATAACCAAGCCCGATGGCACGGGCGACCTTATCAAAGGCTTCTCCGGCAGCGTCGTCCACAGTCCGGCCCAGAATCTCATAAGACCCGTAATCCAGAACACGGACCAGATGGGTATGACCGCCGGAGACTACCAGACAGAGAAAAGGCGGTTCCAGATCCTTGTGTTCGATATAATTGGCGCTGATATGCCCTTCAATATGATGAACTCCGATCAGGGGCAGATCCCTGCCGAAAGCCAGTGCCTTGGCAAAGGAGGTACCGACCAGAAGCGGGCCGACCAGGCCGGGGCCATAAGTCACACCGACCGCATCAATATCATCCATTGTCACATTGGCTTCCTTCAGGCCTTCCTCTACGACCTGACTGATCCTTTCGATATGTTTCCGCGATGCAATTTCCGGAACGACACCGCCATAAAGCGTATGAATGGGAATCTGTGTAGAGATGGCATTGGACAATACGGTCCTTCCATCCTTTACAACAGCTGCTGCCGTCTCATCACAAGAGCTCTCAATTCCAAGTATTAACATATCTTATTCCTCCGGGAAATCCAGTTCTACCAGGCGTCCGTCTTTTCCGAGCGAAAGCCGCGGGAAAATCTTCTGTGCTGCCTTCAGATAGCGCTCCGGCCGGACCAGAGAAGGCGAGAAATGCGTCAGCCACATTTCCCTGACATCCGCCTTTTTCCCCATCTCCGCTGCTTCATAGAAAGTCATATGCCGGTATTGGCGGGCCTTTTTTACTTTGTCCGGTTCTCCGTACATGCCTTCACAAATGAAAAGATCCGAACCCGCCGCCGCATCAACGATCCGGTCCATGGGCCTTGAATCCGTGCAATAGGTCACCTTGATCCCTTTTCTGGGTGCTCCCATGACCATGTCCGGCGTATAGACTCTGCCGTCTGCCTCTACGGTCTCCCCCTTCTGCAGGGGATTCCAGTACTTGAGCGGGACCTCGAGAGCCTTGGCCTTCTCGACATCAAAGCGCCCTGCACGGGGAATCGACAGAGAATATCCGTAGCAGGTCACATTGTGGCGGACCTTGAAGGCATGGATCTGATAACCTTTGATCTCAAAGTTTTCCTCCTCTTTGGTCAGTTCCTGAAAACGGATCTCGAAGGGAAGTTCCGGGGCAACCACGCGAAGCGAGTTCACCACGCGCTCTAATCCCCTCGGCCCGACCATAGTCAAAGGCTCGGTCCGCTCTGCATTTCCCATGGTAAGAAGAAGTCCCGGCAGGCCGCTGATATGATCTGCATGAAAGTGCGTGATCAAAATGGTGTCTATGGGTTTGGGACTCCAGCCGCATTCCTTCATGGCAACCTGGGTGCCCTCGCCGCAGTCAATCACCAGGCTGGATCCGTTATAGCGGGTCATAAGAGAGGTCAGCCACCGCCCCGGCAGCGGCATCATCCCCGATGTCCCAAGTAAAGTTACATCTAACATCTGTCTGTTTTCCCTTATCTAGTCATTTCTAGTCATTTTCAAAAGCATGCGTCATAACGATGGCATCTTCTCTTGGAAAGTTGTAAAAATTCTTCCGGATCCCGCAGGGGAGAAAGCCCCGATTTTGGTACAAGGCCAGAGCCGGCTGATTGGACGGCCGAACTTCCAGAACGATCTGTTCGAGCTTTTTCTCCCGGCCAAAGTCCAGCATGGCATCCAGGAGAAGACCGCCGATCCCCTGGCCCCGGTAACCCCTTTCCACTGCAATGGTCTCCAGTTCTCCATCGAAGTCCGTGAAATATAAGACCAGATAGCCGAGGATATGTTCCGCTTCATCGACTGCTGTAAAAATCCGGGCTGTCTCTTTCAGATCCAGGGCATCCTGAAAGCCCTTCAGGCTCCAGGGCTCCGAGAAATTATCGGCCTCGATCCGGGCGATTTCGGTAAGATCCTCTCCCCTTGCCAGGCGAATCCGGATGCTTTCGGAAAGGTCACCGGTCATTTCTGATTTTCCTTTCCGGTCTGTGCAAGAGATTTCTCTGCTTGCTTTTCATCCTGGCCGGCACTTTTCTTACTATTTAACTTTTGTTTTCGTTCTCTCTCAGCCTGGGAATCTCTGAGATAATTCGGACGATGATCTTCTCCTTTTTCCAGCTTTCCCTCTCCGGCATATACATTGGCCAGGGCAGCCAAAGCTCCTGCTCTCTGCAGTCTCTCATGGAAGGGGGCAAAAGAATAGGGAACGGTCAGTTCCTCTCTTATCCTGTCCCGGAAAACCGGAATTCCATCTCCCAGGAATGTCACCTTCTGACCGCGTTCGTTCAGATCTTCGATGATTTCTTCGATGGAAACGGCACATTCCGGCCGTAAAACATCCATGGCGACGGTGTGGTCTGCATTTGTATGAAAAGAATAGATACCGGTATAAGTCTGCTGGCGGCGGGCATCTAAGATCGGGCAGACCAGGCCCTCGGCGCCGGCCATGTTATAGGCAATGGCATCCACGGTCGGGACGGAAATGATGGGGACATTCCAGGCAAAAGCCAGACCCTTGGCCGTGGCAGAGCCGATGCGGAGACCCGTGAAACTGCCCGGGCCGCCGGCGACTGCAATCGCTTCGATGGAATCTTTGGTCTCGCCGGTCAGTTTCAAAAGGGCATCCACCATAGGAAGTAGGGTCCTCGAATGTGTCTTCTTCGTATTTGTGGTATATTCGCCAAGAAGCTGATCACCGTCTGACAGAGCAACCGAGGCGACAAGGCCTGATGCATCCAGACTTAGAATTTTCATAAAACTGGTCCTTTCTTTTCCTTATCAGAGATCTTCCACCGTGATCCGCCGGTAGTCAAAGCCTTTCTCCAGGTCCTTCTCAATTGTGATCTGCCGATAATGCTCCGGCATAAGGTCGGAAATCAGCTCCGCCCATTCGATCAGGCAGAGACCGTCCCCATAGACATAATCGTCAAAGCCGACCTCGTCCATCTCCTCCGGATCGCCAATGCGATAGACATCGAAATGATAGAGGGGCAGGCGGCCGGACCGGTATTCCTGTAAGATTGTAAATGTCGGGCTTGAGACCGGCTCGGTGATGCCGAGGCCTTCTGCGATCCCTTTTGTAAATACGGTCTTTCCGACACCCAGGTCTCCGGTCAGTGCGATCACATCAGAAGCCTTGGCTTCTTCTCCCATTTTTTTGCCCAGAGCACGTGTCTCCTCTGCCGATCTGCTTTCAAAAATATGCTTCATAATTTTATAACTCTCATATGGTGATTATTTGATCTTCCCATGAACTCATATTATAACACGAAAAGAAAGGCAAAAAAAGAGACCGCCCCGGGCGATCTCTTTTTCCTTCGGATATCGTCTGTATTCAGACCATCAGCCTCGTCTCCCATGAAGGACCGGAGAAAGTGGCTTATAGATGAGCATGGTGATCATCACACTGATGATTCCTTTTACAAAAGTAAAGGGAACATTGAATAGCAGAAGTGCCTGATTCATGCTGTGAACAGAAGGGATGATGGCCTGATACATCTTGAGGACAACTTCCTTTGGCATGAAATTATAGTATACAGGATAAACCAGGAAGATATTGGCCGGAAGAGAAATCAAAGCCATTGCTGCTGCTCCGGCGAATGCACCGATCAGGGCGCCGGTTCTGGTTTTCTTCCTCTTGTAAATCAAGCCGGCAACCGCTACGAATACGGCGCCTAGGATAAAATTCGAGATCTCGCCGATACCGAAAGACTGGCTTACTGCGGAATGAAGCAGGTTCTTGATCAGTTCAATCACAATGCCTGATACCGGGCCAAGTGCGAAGGATCCCAGGAGAGCCGGCAGATCCGAAAAATCAAATTTAATAAAGCTTGGCATAAAAGGTACTGCAATTTCGATGTACTGGAGGACAAAAGCAGCTGCCGACAGAATTCCGGTCACAGCAAGGAAACGAACGATTCCTGTCGATTTGCTGTCATTTTCTTCGATGGCTCTGGCCCGCTCTTCCAGGTCCTTTCTCTCTTTTTCGCGATTCTTCTTTGCTGCCAGTTCTGTCAGCGGGTTTTCTTGCTTCATTGTCTGATTCAGTGTCTTTTCCATCTCTTTTTCCTTTCCGTAGACGAAAGCTTGTCTTCGAAACTTACTTAAGAGAAGTTTCTGCCTCAAAAAAAGCCCCGAGTCGAATGACTTGGGGCTTTGAAATCGGTATTTTCTATGAGTTTATTAGAGTTTATTATGAGTTGTCTCTGAGTTTTCTCTGATTATGAGAATCCGGATTGATTCGGATCCTGTCTGATCTTCCACTCTATCTGACTTCTCAGATCTCATAGAATCTGCTTCTCTTCTTCCATCCAGACTATAACTGTCGGTACCGGAGTCACACCGGTTCTTGCACATGCTCGCGGACTTTACCGCCGATCGGGAATTGCACCCTGCCCCGAAGAACTTATTTAATTTACAAAAAGAACTATAATGCACCTGCCCTCTTCTGTCAAGGCTGACTTTCATCACTTGCCCCGCTCAAATGCGAAGTAGACCATAATGGAATCTTCTGCCCGATGGAGCCAGACACCATTATCCTCGTCATCATCCGCGGTCAAAGGGGAAATCTCATAACGGCCATATTCATGTCCTTTGCGGGGATTCTTGCCATACTCTGCGGCATTGCCATAATCCTTCTTCTGGAAACGCGACACAGCACCCATCAAAAGATTCTCCGTCTTCTTATCGCCCAGGAAAACTTCCCGAATCCCCCGCGACAGATAAACCGGATCACCATTGATGTGATTATACTCCGTTGATCCGAAGCCCTTCTTCTTTACAAGTTCCTGCAGATCTTTGAATTTTTCCATAGTGATTTCCCCTTTCCGAAAGAACCTTTCACAAAAACAGACCAAATCTTTCTATTCCGAATTATACCCCTTTTTCATTTCTCTTTCGAGACTTTCTCTTTTGAGACTTTCTCTTTCAAGGCTTTCTCTTTCGAGGATTTCCCTTTCGAGGATTTCCCTTTCGAGGATTTCCCTTTCGAGGATTTCCCTTAGAGTTTCAAGCCTGACAGAAGATCACCGAGATTTGTGGTGGCTGTATCCTTATGCCCCTGCTTCTTACCCCTGTTCTTATCCCGGTTTTGGCCTCTGCCAGTCTTTGTATCCTGTTTTCGGCCTCTGCCGCTGTTTTGATCCTGCCACTTTCTTCGCTCGCGGCTCTTCTCACAGGTCCCATCTTTCTCCCTTTCCTTTTCTTCGTCCTTCCCGGAAGCCTTCTTGCCATGGTTTGCATTTTCCTCGCCAATCAGCATGGTCAGAGCAATCCGTTTCTTCTCCGGATCCACTTCGAGAACTTCGACATCTACAATATCGCCGACCGAAACGACTTCCAGGGGATGCTTGATAAACTTCTTTGTCATATGAGAAATGTGGACCAATCCGTCCTGATGCACTCCGATATCGACAAAGGCGCCGAAATCGACGATATTCCGGACCGTTCCTTTTAATACCATACCGGGTTTTAAATCTTCCATGGACAGGACATCCGACCGGAGAATGGGCTTTGGCATATCTTCTCGGGGATCCCTGCCCGGTTTCTTCAATTCCTTCACAATATCCCGAAGGGTCAGCTCGCCGACGCCCAGTTCTTCCGCTTCCTTCTTCACGTCGCCGATCTCCTGGTCGATGGTCAAGATACCTCCCCTGGCCAGGTCTTTGGGGCTGTGCCCCAGAGACTTCAACAATTTCTCTGCCACCTCATAGGATTCGGGATGTACGGAAGTATTGTCCAGAGGATTCTTTCCGCCCGGAATACGAAGGAAACCGGCACACTGCTCAAAAGCCTTGGGTCCGAGTTTCGGCACCTTCAAGAGATCCCGGCGGGAGTTAAAACGGCCATTTTGATCCCGATAGGAAACCACATTCTTTGCAATGGTCTTCGTCATACCGGAAACATATTCGAGCAGAGAATAAGAGGCCGTATTCAGATCGACGCCGACTTCATTGACACAGTCTTCGACCACATGCGAAAGCTGCTCGGACAGTTTCTTCTGGTTCATATCATGCTGGTACTGGCCTACACCGATCGCCTTCGGGTCGATTTTCACCAGCTCTGCCAAGGGGTCCTGCAGTCTTCTCGCCATGGAAGTCGAGCTTCTCTGGCCGACATCGAAATTCGGGAATTCCTCCGTTGCAAGAGCCGATGCCGAATAGACCGAAGCCCCGGCCTCGTTCACGATGACATAGCTGACCTTTCTTGGGATCTTCTTCAAAAGGTCTACAATGATCTGCTCGGACTCCCGGGAAGCCGTACCATTGCCCAGTGAGATCAGGGTGATATGGTACTTGTCGATCAAATGAGCCACGATCTTCTCCGACTCTTCCACCCGGTTCTGCGGTGCCGTCGGATAGATGACGGTCGTATCCAGGACCTTTCCGGTCGGATCCACAACGGACAGCTTGCAGCCGGTACGGAAAGCCGGATCCCAGCCCAGTACGGTCTGATTGGGAATGGGCGGTGCCATCAGAAGCTGATGCAGGTTCTTACCGAAGACATCAATGGCGCCATCCTCGGCCTGTTCGGTCAGAGCCGACCGGATCTCACGTTCGATCGCCGGTCCGATCAGCCGGTTCAGAGCATCCATTATGACACCTTCCAGAACCGGTCCGGTCACAGGATTTTCCTTTACGATGATCTGCTTCCTAAGGTAGGAAAGGATCTCATCTTCCGGGAGGTTTACCTTTACCTGAAGGATCTTCTCCTTCTCGCCCCGGTTCAGAGCCAGGATCCGGTGACCCGGCAGTCCTTCGATCTTCTCCTCGAAATCGTAATAATTCTCATAAACAGACTTGACCTCAGGATCCTTGGCGACAGAGCGAATACTGCCCTTCTTCTCTGTCAGCTCCCGGATGTAGATCCGATAATCCGCTACATCAGAGATCTCCTCAGCCAGGATGTCACAGGCTCCCGCCAGAGCATCCTTTGCTGATCCTACTTCCTTTCCCTCTTCCGAAGAAATATAGGCCGAAGCCGCATCTTCCAGCTTGCCGGTGAATTCCTGACTCTTGATGAGATCTGCCAGAGGCTGTAAGCCCTTCTCTCTTGCCATCATCGCTCTGGTCCGGCGTTTCTGCTTATAAGGGCGATAGAGATCCTCGACAACGACCAGTGTCTCCGCCGCTTCGATCCGTTTCTTTAAGTCTTCTGTCAGCTTTCCCTGCTCCTCGATCGCAGAAAGAACACTTTCCTTCCGGCTTTCCAGACCACGAAGATAGGTCAGACGTTCGTCCAGTTTTCTTAACACCTCGTCATTTAAGGCACCGGTCACTTCTTTCCGGTAGCGGGCGATGAAGGGGATGGTATTTCCTTCATCGATCAGCCGGATGGCAGCCTCTGCCTGGTCCGGACGGATCTCTAATTCTTTTGCAATCTTTGCGCTGATTTCCATGATTGACTCCTCTTTTGAAACTAAGTTCGTCTTTCTGATGTCTTGAATTTATCAAGCGTCCTTTTTTCCTCCCCGATCCATGAGATAATGACTCGTCCGAAAACGAAGGAGGAAGATCAGTCCCCGGAAGGACAGTTCAATGGCCATGGCGGTCCAGACACCGCGAAGGCCCATGCTTTTCGATAAGATGCCTGCCAGTGTCAGGCGAAGGCCCCACATACTGGCAAGTGACATCAAAGCCGGAACGAAGGTATCTCCGGCTCCTCGCAGGGCACCTGCCGCAACGATCGATGCTCCGAACAGGGCCTCCGCCAGAAGTTCGATTCGAAGGGCAGAGATACCAAGTTCCTGAACAGCCTTCACAGGGGTTAAGAAACGAAAGACCCAAGGGCATAAGAAATACATAGCCCCTCCGGCAGCGGCCATAATAACCATACCGAGAAGGATCGTGATCCAGCCGAAAGAACGGGCCAGTTTCTTCTTTCCTGCACCATAAGACTGTCCGACCAGAGTGGAAGCCGCTCCCTCCAGTCCATAGCCCGGCATATAGCAGACGGACTCCGCCGTAATGGCAAAGGAATGGGCGGAAACGGCAATCGTTCCTAAGGGAGCCACGATCCTTGTCGAGACCAGCTGGGCTCCGGTCAGAGCTGCTGACTCAAAGGCCATGGGAAGACCGATCTGCATGGACAAGGTCAGGATCTTCTTTTCAAAGCTTTTCTTCTCCTTCCTCTTCTTTAAAGGACCGGATCGGAAAAGAATACAGTACCACATGGCCGCTGCCGTAATGAGATAGGCAATGCAGGTTCCAAGGGCAGCACCTGTCACACCAAGACCTGCACCGATCCCCAGAGGTGCCGGAACAAAAGATCGGTCTATATTTGCCTCGGCAGGGAAAATCAAGAGGGCATTGAAGATCACATCTTCCAGGCACATCAGACTGGACAGGATCGATGGCGTCTTCATATCGCCGCTGGCCTGCAGGACTGCACTGCCGAAGTACATCATCTGAACGACGGGCAAAAAGGATGCATAGGTCATAAAGTAGCCTCTGGCCTCGGCTGCCATCTGACCCGACCCGCCCAGCCAGTAGGGAAGACGGGAAGAGACCAAAAGGCCGATCCCTCCAATCATTAGAGATAGAAAAAGGAGGGAATAGATCCCCTGATGGACCACCTTTCGAACCCATGCTTCCTCGCCGCCGCCCAGGCCCTGGGCCACCTGGACGGAAAAGCCGTAGGAAAAGGCATTGACAATGCCTCCCATCATCCAGACGGCCGCCGAGACCAGGCCGATCGATGCCGAAGCAGTTGCTCCCAGCCGGCCTACCATAGCTGCATCGATATATTGCATGGCAATCGAAGAAAGCTGGGCCAGGATGGCCGGGCCGGAGAGGCGGAGAGCGATCTTGGCCATGTCTCTCTTATTCCAGCTTCGATCACTTTGTATAATGCTTGTTAATTCTGTCATTCATTCCTTTCCAAACGATCTGCCATCATCCCAAGAAAGGGCCGGCGCCGAAAAAAGCTCAATGCTCTTACTTTTCACAAAAATGCCAAAGCAAAAGCATTGAGCTGCTGTGATATTCGTGTCAGGGGTCACCCTAAGAACCGAATATGAAATCCGGAGGATATCCTTACTCCTCTGTTTCATCCGGTTTTGCCCAGCCATAAGAGTAACGGACGGCCTTGTTCCAGCCCTTTCTCTTGGCTTCTCTGGTCTCTTCATCCATATTTGGAATGAAGACCCGGTCCAGTGTAATATTCCGCATGAGTTCTTCCTTATTCTTCCAGAAACCGACGGCAAGGCCTGCCAGGAAGGATGCTCCCATGGCGGTCGACTCCACGCAGCTCGGACGATTGACCGGCTTATTCAGCATATCTGCCTGGAACTGCATGAGGAGGTCATTGGCCGAAGCACCGCCGTCGACCCGAAGAGACCGCACTTCAATGCCGGAATCGGCCTTCATGGCATCTGCGACGTCGCAGACCTGATAAGCGATGGATTCCAGGGTTGCCCGGATAATATGATACTTATTGGTTCCACGCGTAATACCGACAATCGTGCCTCTTGCATACTGATCCCAATGCGGAGCGCCCAGACCGGTAAAGGCAGGAACGACATAACAGCCGTGGGTTCCCTTGACCTTCTTTGCCATATACTCGGAATCTTCTGCAGAATCAATGAGGCGCATCTGATCCCGGAGCCATTGAATGGCTGCACCGGCAACGAAGACCGAACCTTCCAAAGCATAGGTGACCTTTCCATCCAGGCCCCAGGCAATGGTTGTAACCAGGCCGTTCTTGGAATAAACCGGCTTGTCTCCGGTATTCATCAGAATGAAAGCACCGGTTCCATAGGTATTCTTGGCTTCTCCCTCAGCAAAACAAGTCTGA
Organism: Porcibacter vitabionis; assembly: GCF_046263795.1. NCBI lineage: Bacteria > Bacillati > Bacillota > Clostridia > Lachnospirales > Lachnospiraceae > Porcibacter > Porcibacter vitabionis. The sequence continues at coordinate 25,790 of NZ_JBJYZD010000011.1, forward strand.
CCGAAAAGCGCTGCCTGCTGGTCACCGGCTGCACCGGCAATCGGGATCTCGGCTCCGAAAAAGCTCGGATCTGCATAGCCGTAGACCTGACTCGAAGGAACCGCCTTGGGCAGCATCGATTTCGGAATATCCAGTTCCTTTAAGATATCCTCATCCCATTCCAGCGTATTGATATTGAAGAGCATGGTCCGGCTGGCGTTGGAATAATCTGTCACATGAACCCTGCCCTTGGTCAGCTTCCAGATCAGCCAGGTCTCAACCGTTCCAAAGAGGAGCTCTCCCTTTTCGGCTCTTTCTCTGGCCCCGGGAACATTGTCAAGGATCCACTTGATCTTGGTTGCCGAGAAATAGGCATCAATAATGAGTCCCGTCTTCTTCTGGATGGTCTCCTGCAGCCCCTTGGCCTTCAGAGCATCTGCGATATCCGATGTCCTGCGGCACTGCCAGACAATGGCATGATAAACGGGCTCCCCGGTCTCCTTGTCCCAGACAATGACGGTCTCACGCTGATTTGTGATACCGATGGCTGCAATATCCGCTGCCGTCGCACCGATCTTACTCATGGCTTCGACTGCAACACCAAGCTGAGTGGACCAGATCTCATTGGCGTCATGCTCGACCCAGCCCGGATTCGGGAAGATCTGCCGGAACTCCTTCTGAGCCACCGACTGGATCTTTCCGTCATGATCAAATAAAATGCATCGATTCGATGTTGTCCCGGCATCCAATGCCATTACATACTTTGCCATAATAACCCCCTTATACAAAGCAATGATCCGATTGGTCTAAATTCAGACCTAACCCTCTTATTCTCTTAGTCTGCGTCCTGTCCCTTCCACTTCGGTTTTCCCAGAGAAAGCCAGCGGAGATAGGAACGCATGAAAGGATCCAAACCGCCGTCCAGAACCTTCTGAGCATTACTGGACTCTTCACCGGTTCGTAAGTCCTTGACCATGGTATAGGGCTGAAGGACATAGGAACGGATCTGAGAGCCGAAGCCATTCTCCATGACTTCACCGCGGATAGCGGCTTCCTTTTCGGCATTCTCTTCCAGCTTTTTCATATAGAGTTTCTGCTTCAGCATCTGCATGGCCTTGTTCTTATTCATGAGCTGAGAACGCTCATTCTGACAGGTGACAACAATGCCCGAAGGAAAGTGCGTGATCCGGATGGCGGATGATGTCTTATTGATGTGCTGTCCGCCGGCGCCGGAAGAACGATAGGTATCGATTCGGATATCCTCATCCCGGACTTCTACATCCAGATCCTTCTCAATGTCCGGCATTACTTCGCAGGAAGAGAAGGAAGTCTGCCTTTTTGCATTGGCATTGAAAGGAGAAATGCGGACCAGACGGTGAACCCCATGCTCCGACTTCAGGAAACCGTAAGCGTTCTCGCCGTTGATCTGGAAAGTGACCGACTTAATACCGGCTTCATCGCCTTCCTGCATATCCAGAAGCTCGGTCTGAAAGCCGTGCTGATCAGCCCAGCGGGTATACATACGGTAAAGCATGGAGGTCCAGTCACAGGCCTCGGTTCCGCCGGCACCTGCATGCAATGTGATGATGGCATTCTCCAGATCATATTCCCCGGACAGAAGCGTCCGGATCTGCAGATTTTCCAGTTTGGTCTTGAATGCTTCGAAATCTGCCTCTACTTCCGGGATCATATCCCGGTCATCCTCTTCGTTGGCCAGATCAATCAGATCCAGAATGTCCTGATACTGGCTTTCCAGACCGTGAAAATCCTGCACATCATCCCTTAAGGCCTTGAGTTTTCTGGTCTTCTCCGTAGATTCCTGGGGATTGTCCCAGAAATCCGGGGCCTCCATGGCTCTCTCCAGCTCTTCAATCTTTCGGTCTTTGTTTTCCAGATCCAGTCCCCTTTTGGTCTCTTCCAGGGCCGGCTTATAATTCTGCAGGTCAACTTTGATATTATCTAATTCTACCAAGGTCTTTTCCTTTCTTCATTTGATCATTTTGATTTGTTTTCTTTCAGGATCTCCACGGCCTTCTCGACCTGGTTATCCTTGGTCCAGTCATAGTCCTTACTGCTGTCGCCTGAATATTGCAGTTCGAGCTTGACATCCGGTTCAATGCCCTTGCCCTGGATGCAGACCCCCTTCGGGGTATAGTAACGGGCCGTCGTCAGCTTGACGGCACTGCCGTCCGACAGAGGCAGGGTCGTCTGAACGATCCCTTTTCCGAAGGTCTTGGTTCCAATCACCGTTCCCTTCTGAAAGTCCATCACGGCGCCGGTGAAGATCTCGGCTGCGCTGGCCGTGTTTTCATTGACCAGGACCGTCATCGGAAGATCCAGCTGTTTCTCATCATCCGATTGATAATTCGTTCTCTTATTATTCTTGTCTTTGGTATAGACAACCGTTCCCTTAGGAAGGATGTCATCCAGAATGGCAACGACAGAATCTACCATACCGCCGCCATTGTCCCGGAGGTCGAAGATCACTCCCTTCATGCCCTGAGCCTTCAGATCAGAAAGGGCCTTCTCAAATTCGCTCTGCGTTCCTGTTGAGAACTGAGAGATCCTGAGATATCCGATCTGATCCGACAGCATCTGATAGGAAACAGAGGGTACAATCACTTCTTCCCGGGTGATCTCAACCGTTTTCTCCTCTTGATCCCGAATATAGACCAGGGTGAGCTTACTTCCCTTGACCCCACGGACCCTCTGAACGAAATCATCGAGGCTTTCGCTGTCCGCATCCTTTCCATCCACCGATACGATGATATCACCAGTCTTGAGGCCTGCTTTCTTGGCCGGAGAATCGTCATAGACCTGAACGATGGAAACCTGTCTGGTCTCCTTGTTCTGGGTCAGAACTGCGCCGATACCGGCATAATCACCGGAAAGGCTGACCATGAGGTCCTTATATTCCTTCGGCGTATAGTATTCCGTATAGGGATCATCCATGCTTTCCATCAGGCCCTTATAGAGACCGGTCGCCTTGGTGGAATCACTCACATTCTTATAGTAATAGTCATCGATAATGGAAGAAAGCATGTTCAGCTTCGTCTGCGTTCCGGCGCCTAAGAAGCCATTCGGCCGGATATGCAGGGCCTGACTGATGACAATTCCAATGATCGTTACCAGTAAGAGTGCTGCTACAAAGCCTGTGAAGAAACTTCGTCTCTTGACCTTTTTGGTCCGTTTTCTTTCTATCTTTTGTTCTTCCTGCTCTTCTTCCATCTGGTCTATATTTCTCTCATCCATGATCATCCGCTTATCCTTGTCCGGGGACGTCCTGTTTTCGTCCGGTCAAACCTTTAAGTGCCGTTTCAGAGTGACACGGCTTCCGATATAGCCGATGCCGACTCCGAGAAGCAGGGCAATGGGAATCAGGAAATGGAAGATCTCCTTTTCCGGCACAAAATTCACAAGATTACTTAAAAATGTAAAGCGGTTCTTGATATAGATCAGGATATTCTGATAGAGGAACCAGAGGATCACAAGCGGGATCAGAGACCCCACCAGGCCGATCACAATACCCTCGACCACGAAAGGAGCCCGGACAAAACTGTCCTTGGCGCCTATCAGTTTCATGATGGCGATCTCATCCTTACGGACCGATACACCGACGGTAATGGTATTGGAGATCAGAAAAGCCGCAACTGCAATCAGAATCGCAATGACCGCTACGGAGATCAGAGTCAGAAGGCGGTTAAAATCCGTCAGTGTCCTTGCAGCCGCCTTGGACTGGTTGACCTTCCGGACACCATCCAGTTTCTGCACATACTTTACAAAGGTTTCCTGCTGTGAAACATCCTTCAGATAAACCTGGTAGTTGGCGGAATTTGCCATGGGATTGTCATTTTTAAAGGTTTCCGCAGCTTCCGGGTTTCCCTTGAAGAATTCCTTCTGATATTCGGCCCAGGCTTCATTGGCAGAGACGAACTCCATCTTCTCCACTTCCGGTCTGGCCTTGATTTTGTCTCCGATCGCATTGATCTGATCCTGACTTAGTCCGTCGTTAAAAAAGACCGTAACGGAAACGCTGGCCTCGGCATCCTTGACCATGCCGCGGAAATTTGATCCGATCGAATAGAAAAGGCCAAGCAGGAAAATGCAGGCTGCCATAGTAGCTATGGACGCCATGGAGAACATTTTATTTCTCCAGATATTCTTAAAGCCCTGCTTGATATTGTAAAAGATACTGCTAAATTTCATCATAAATCATCATCCTCCGGATCCACATCACTAACCAGTGTCCCCTTTCGGATCGTGATCACTCGTTTCTTCATGCGTTCTACGATGTCCAGATTATGTGTAACAACAAGAACCGTCGTTCCCCTCTGATTAATTTCATCCAGAAGCCCCATGATCTCCCATGCAGTATGGTTGTCCAGATTTCCGGTCGGCTCGTCGGCTAAGATCACCCGAGGCCGATTGACCAGTGCTCGCGCAATGGCCACACGCTGCTGCTCACCTCCGGACAGCTGACGGGGCAGAGAACGGTATTTGGCCGCCAAGCCAACCATGGAGAGCACCTGTGGCACTTTCTTCTTGATCTCTCGATTCGAAGCCTCTACGACCTTCATGGCAAATGCAACATTTTCATAGACATTCCGGTCCGGAAGGAGACGGAAGTCCTGGAAAACGCAGCCGATATTTCTTCGGTACTTAGGGATCGACCTGTGATTAATGGCGGACAGATCCTTGCCATTGACAACGATCCTGCCCTCGGTCGGTGGAAATTCATCCAAAAGGAGCTTGATCAATGTAGATTTACCGGAGCCGCTCGCACCGGTTACAAAAACAAACTCCCCCGGGTGAATGTGCAGACTGATATCATTCAGAGCGGGAACTCCTGTCTGATACGACTTACTAACATGTTCAAGTTTGATCATTTTATATCAGATCTCCTGTCAGAAATTGTGGTCCTCCATATAATTCATATACTCTACCACCATCAGAGCAATTTTGAAAGTGATGGCATCTTCGAAGACCCGAAGATCCAGTCCGGTTGCCTTCTGCAGCTTATCCAGCCGGTAAACGAGAGTATTTCTATGAATGTAAAGCTGACGCGAGGTCTCCGATACATTCAAATTATTTTCGAAGAACTTATTAATGGTTGTTATGGTTTCTTCATCAAAATCATTGGGCGTCTTATCCTTGAAGATCTCCTTGATGAACATCTTGCAGAGAGGGATGGGCAGCTGATAGATCAGACGGCCGATTCCCAGTACCGAATAGGCAATGACATTTCGTCCCTGGAAGAAGATCCTTCCGACATCAAGCGCCAGAGAAGCCTCCTTATAGGACTGAGATACATCCTTGATCTCATTCACGATCGTTCCGTAAGCCACGCGGATATTTCGATCCGGAGCCCCATGGAAGAGGTCCACGATGGTATTGGCAATCTTTGCGACATCGTCATAGGTGTCCCCGGGCTGCAGTTCCTTTACAATGATAATGTTCTGCTCATCAACGGCCGTGACAAAGTCCTTGGACCTTCCGCTGAACAGCGTTCTGACACGTTCCATGTCATCCCCGTCCTTATCATCGCCGACTTCCACCACCAGGACGATACGACGGGCTTCCACATCGATATGGAGTCGTGTTGCCCGGTTATAAATATCGACCATGAGTAAGTTATCCAAAAGAAGATTCTTGATGAAATTATCCCGGTCGAAACGTTCTCTGTAAGCGATCATCAATTCCTGGATCTGAAAGGCCAGAACCCGGGCTGCTGTATAGTCTTCTTCTGAATCCCCCCGGACAATCACAATGAATTCCAGTCTCTGTTCGTCAAAGACCTTCATATAATGGCAACCGAAAATCGTCTGGCTATCCGCATCTGAACCGGCAAAGCTGCGGGCACTATCCACATAGCGTTTCGTATCCTCCATCGTTGTAGCGAGAATACCGCCTTCTGAATCTGTCACAGCAAAGCTTTTCTTCGTAATTTGAGTTAACCCGTCGAGGGTTTTCTGCAGAACCTGATTTGATACCACTTTTGTATCCCCCAATTTCCTTCATGATTACTATACACATTCAACAATTCCGCTTCGGTGTTTTATGGTACTTTTACCATATCTTTATCCAGTTTAATATAAATGCACGAAAAATGGAATACCTCTTTCTATGAATTTAGGCATTTTTTACATAGCAGTCTCTGTCAAGCGGATTCCTTTGTTTTTATGGATTTTGTCAGCTTTTTACAAAACAGTTGTTCTTTTTTTGGCTTTCGTCATTTTTTCGATTCTATCCCATGTTTGTGGATAAAGTGGATAAGTCTGTGTATAAGTCCAATTTTCGGCCTTGTTTCTGTGGAAAAAATCTCCTCTCGGCGTGGAAAACTGTGGACAGATCCTGTCAAATTCTAAACAATCTATAAACTTTGTGCAAGATGTATAGGTTCAAGATGTATATAAGAAAAAGGGAACCTCCAAATATGTGCAAGATGTAAATAAAAAAGGGACCTCCAAATGGAAGGTCCCCCTGATTTCTTCTTTGTATTCTGTTCTAATATTCCTGCCCTGTTTTTCGTTCATTTTAGTTCAGCACTCTCCGAACAGAAAGGATCGGTGCATAGTTTACATTGGAATATTTGATACCGGACTTCGGATTCGACGCATTCAGAATCTGACCGCCGCCTGCATAGATTCCGACATGACCGCTGTAGCAGACGATATCTCCGGGCTGCATTTCAGAAACACTGACCCCTCTGCCCTGAGAACGCATTGCGGAAGAAGAATGAGGAAGTCCTACACCAAACTTGGCATAAACACTCATGACATATCCGGAACAATCGGTACCATTTGTCAGACTGCTTCCACCATAGACATAAGGATTACCGACAAACTGGCTTGCATAACTTACAACAGCACTTCCGGAACCGCCGGACGGTGCTGCATAAGTGCGGCCGGAAGATTGCGCTTTCCCGCCCGTGCTCTTATTTCTTGCCTGACTCGCAGCCTTCCTCTGTGCCGCTGCCTGTTTTGCAGCTTCTGCTGCAGCAGCTGCCTGTCTCTGGGCTTCTTCTGCAGCCAGACGAGCCTGTTCTGCTGCTTTGGATTCTGCATAGGAATAGCTGGTGGCTACGGCAGAAACAAACTGACGGCTGACATATCCATTGCCCGCATCGGTAGCAATACCAATCCAGTCCCCATTGGAATTATCGGTTACTGTGTGTTCTGTTGTACCGGCAACCATGGTCAGAACCTGGGCGTTCTCATCCGGAGCTGTTCTGACTCTCAAGGTATCCGCATTGATCGTAACGGTATTCCTGGCTGCGGCATTGATCTTATCCTTATCGCCGATGATCAGGAAATCCTTGTAGACATATCCGCTGACATCACCGGAAGTAATATTATACCAGTCACCCTCCTGACCATTGATCGTTGCAACAGTATTCGGATAGAGTTTTCCGGCATAATCACTGTTGGAATCCGGAGCAGTCCGGACATAAGCATAATCACTGACATTAGCAACGGCAAGCTTGGCATAACGTGCCTGCTCTTCTGCTGCCGCATTGGCTGCTGCAACTTCTGCAGCCTCCTGAGCTTCCTTCTCCGCCGTGATCTTCAGATTTGCCTTGGTCTGAGACGCCGTTGTGATCTTGGCAAGCATGGAAGAAACACCGGCTCTGGTGGATGCGGATTTTACATGATTGGTCTCAGTAGCGGAAGCTTTTCCTGAACGACTTACCGTACTTGCGATCGAAGAAGCCGCCAGGCTGGATGCTCCTGCCAGAGGTGCCGCATTCGCTGTCAAACTGCTTCCCGCAATCATTGCTCCGGCAGCGATGGTAAGTCTTGCCAGATTTCGAAATTTCTTATTTTGATTATCACTCATAATCCCGCCCCTTTTATACTTGTTCGATTTCTATGATTCTATCTGCAAATTTTCCGGCAAATGAATCTACTTGCTTTATATATCTGCAAAATATGACATGTTCCAGTCTTATTTGTAACAGTTTATTTCTATTTGTTACAGACATGTTAAATCTTAAGTATAATAGCACGGGACATACGATACTGTCAATGCCCGATCAGATACCTCTGCACACTTGTTACAGCATTGGCACCATCCGAAGCCGCCGTAATAACCTGGCGGAGCTGCTTGGTCCGGACATCGCCGGCGGCAAAAATGCCGGGGATCGAAGTTACACCATCTTCACCTGCTTTGATATAACCTTTCTCATCCCGTTCCGGCAGCCAGTCCCAGTCATTGGTATTGGGTTCTGTTCCGACAGCAATAAAGACACCATTCACTGAAAGCACCCGGCTCTCGCCGGTCTTCTTATCATGAACTTTCAGGCCTTCGACCTGACCGTCTCCCTGAATCTCATCCGGGATCGTATCATAGAGTACCTGAATTTTATCGATAGAGAGTGCCTCATCCTGAAGGATCTTGGCTCCGCGGAAACTGTCTCTTCTATGGATCAGATAGACTTTCGATGCAAAGCGGGAAAGGAAGATGGCATCTTCCAATGCCACATCACCGCCGCCGATGACCGCAGTTACCTTATTTCGAAAGAAAGCGCCATCGCAGGTTGCACAGTAGGAGACACCTGCTCCTGTCATTTCTTTCTCACCGGGGATCCCCAGCTTTCTGTTAATGGCACCGCTGCAGAGGATGATGGTTTTCGAGAGATAGCTCTCTTTATTAGAAGTAACCTTCCAATATTCTCCTTCCTTTTCCACTGACGATACCATTTCAACGCGAATATCGGCACCCAGTTTTTCGGCATGCTTTTTCATTTCCATGCCAAGCTGCATGCCGCTGATCCCGGGAAGTCCCGGATAGTTATCCACTTCATAGGTATTCACAATCTGACCGCCGCCCATGGGGCTGGGATCCAGGCAGACCATAGACAGGCCGGCCCGTTTTGCATAAATCGCTGCTGAAAGCCCTGCCGGGCCGCCGCCGATGATCAATGTATCTAATGTATTCATCTTTGCCACCTTTCTAGCTTCCAATGATTCTTGTTCTGTTGTAATATCAATTTTACCAGAATTTGATTTGTCTTACCAGTACAAGATAATCAAAAGGCCGACGGAAATCTCCTCTGCCTCGATCCTTATTTTTTAGATCCTTCTGATCTTACCTCCTTCGAGAGAGATCTTCCTCTCCTTATAGAGATGCCCGACCGCCCGTTTAAAGGCATTCTTGGAAAGTCCTGTCTCCCGGAAGATCACCTCCGGCTTTGCCTTCTCGGTAAAGGGAAGAACGCCGGCATAGGAATCCAGAAGATCCAAGAGCTTCTGCGCATCCTCCGGAATTTCTTCGACTGCAGCCTTTCGAAGGGAGACATCGAGTTTTCCGTCTTCCTTGACTCCTGTCACATGAAGTTCCAGTATATCTCCAATCCGGAACTGGCTGGTCTTCTCATATTTTGGAATCATGGCCGAATACTTGTCATCCACAGCAACAAAGGTACCGAAGTCATGTCCGAATTCATAGATTCGTCCATTGACCTGATCCCCTTTCTGATAGGGAGACTGCTTCGAAAGCAGATGATAGAGTCCCTTCATGGATGCTGCCAGACGTCCCGTCTTATCGATATAAAGCCGAACCAGGATCTCATCTCCCTCTTCCACTTTACCCTCCATCTCCCGGAAAGGAAGCAGAAGGTCCTTCTCCAGTCCCCAGTCCAGAAAAGCTCCGATCTTCGACACCTGGCGAACCGTCAGAGGGGCCATCTTGCCCACGGTCAGCCTGGGTTCCCTGGTCGTCGCAATCAGGCGGTCTTCTGAATCCTTATATAGGAAGACAGGCAGTACATCATTCACGCCTGCTGTCTCCGGAAGCTCCTTCTTCGGCAAAAGTACTGTCTCGTCCGACCCATCCTCGCCAAGATAGGCGCCGAAGTCCTTGAAACGGACGATTCGGAGGGTCTGTATTTCTCCTAAACGCATCTGTTCTCCTCCTGATTCATTCATGCTTAGAGATTTGTTTCAAAACCACCTGTTCACCTGGTCACCTTTTCACCTGGTCAAAAAACTTACAATGGCCAGGATCTCTCCATCACTTTTCAAGACCGCTGTCATCCGGTCCTCCTCTGTCTTTGTCTGAATGTAGACCATATCCCCGAAGACCGCCTGTTTCCGGTACTCGGTCCGGATACCGCGGATGGAACGGCCTTCCGGCAGAACCGCCATCGCTTCTTCGATATACTTCTCATTATTCATATGATGATTCGAATCCAAATGGGCCCGGGTCACTGTAAAGTTTCCGGCATCCACTAAGTCCTGTGGGGCAGGTTCTTCCATCTTACGACCTCCCCAATCTCCCTCGACCGGGGCATCCAGGCCATAGGCAAGTTTCATTTCCTTCGAAGCAATGGTTGGCCGCATTTTATTCTGATCCATTAAGATCCAGATCGACCGGGCCCGAACGAAGGCCTCCCCGTCGGGATCCCCCATTGTAAAATCACGAGTGGCGTAGAGTCCCTGATATCCGGTCGGCCGCGTCGTGATGAGGATCTCTTCACCGATTTTGGGCAGGCGATCAATATCGATCTGCCAGGAAAGGATGTACCAGCCCTGCCCATGCTCCCTCAGCCAGCGGATGGAAAAGCCCGTATCCTCTGACTGGAAAGTAGAGCAATCCTGAAAGTAATTGATCAGAGCCGGTATGCTAAGGATCCCCTCGGAATCCACTTCACTATAACGCACTCTGCTCTGCATCTCATATATCATCGGTGCTTTTCCTCCTTTCAACGAGTAAATACAAAAAAGGCACTGTGATGAACACAGTGCCTGAAACTGGCCCAGCAGGATTCGAACCTGCGAAATGACGGAGTCAGAGTCCGTTGCCTTACCGCTTGGCTATGGGCCATTATTGATCTGCCGCTCTCGCGTCAACAAATGATACTATACAGGACACTGCCAACTATGTCAAGCACTAAATTAAAATTTTTTTCAATTTTTTAGCATGCGTTTTTCACTTCTGTCATTCAAATGATATAGGCATGTCATGCCTGCCGCAGACTTTTGACACTGTAATCATTCAAAGCAAAATTCCCTCCCCGTCCTTTTCCACATAACTGCAAGATGTGGCATTCTCCAGTTTCAGGCTGCCCTTACTCAGATTTTGTAACTCATCCTGAAAACGACCGCTTTCTTCCGGCAGAATCCCGCGGATTCTCACAAGACTGCCATAATCCTTAGAAAGAAGGATCCCTCCGGAATTCCGGAAGAGATATTCCACCTTGCCGGCCAGATCATATGGATAGGACAGATCAAAAACCAGCCCCCTTCTCTCCGAAAGGACCAGGCTCTTCTCAAGGGAGTCTTTTGCTGCAGCAGAATAAGCCCGGGTCAGGCCGCCGCTGCCAAGAAGCGTACCACCGAAATACCGCGTTACTATGATCAATGCATTATAGATCTCTTGTCCCTTCAGGACATCCAGGATCGGACGACCGGCGGTTCCCTGAGGTTCTCCATCATCCGAAGCCCGCTCGACCATCCTCCCCTGCTCTTCGATCCGAAATGCATAACAATGGTGTCTGGCGTCATAGTGCTTCTTCTTCGCAGCCTCCACCAAAGAAAGTGCCTCATCCTCCGAATGAACCGCATGGAGTTCCGACAAAAAGCGGGATTTCTTCTCTTCATAGAAGCCCTCGCCGTCTTCCATGACAATCTTTCTACTTTCGATCAGCCGGCTCTTTCCATCAGCCATCCTTTTCTCCTTCCGATAATTCTCGGCTTATCCTGCCCCTGTAATCTCATTATACAAGAAAATTCCAAGCTATGATATAATCATAACAATTGTGGTGTAGCACAATTGTGAAATATAGACCCAGAGGATATATGAACCGTTTCATACGGAGGTATACATGAATTTAGGGAAAAATAAAGTGACATCGAATCGCACTTCTGACAAGAAGTCCATTCGGCGCCGAAAGAAAGCCGGAATCGTCGTGATCCGTTCCATCCTGGTCTTTCTTCTGGTTCTCATCGCCGGGGCGGGCCTGGCATTTACTTTATATGCAAGAAATCTGATTCAGAAACTGCCGGACGCATCCACCATCAATATCTCGCCATCCGGTTTCTCCACAACCGTCTATGATAGTGATGGAAAGACCTTGCAGAAACTGGCAGCTTCCGGTGCAAACCGGGAATACGTAGCGCTCGATCAGATTCCAAAGGATGTGCAGAACGCCTTTATTGCAATAGAGGATGCCCGTTTCTACGAGCATAACGGTGTTGATATCCGCGGAATCCTCCGCGCCGGTTTCACCCGGCTCGTATCCGGCGGACGTATGCAGGGCGCCAGCACCATTACCCAGCAGCTTTTGAAGAATAATTACTTCTCCTCCTGGGCTTCGGAGAAGACCTTCCGTGATTCCCTGAACCGGAAGATTCAGGAACAGTATCTGGCGATTCAATTGGAGAAAATCACCCCCAAGAAGACCATACTGGAAAATTATCTCAACACGATCAATCTCGGCCAGAACACCCTGGGTGTTCAGGCAGCGTCCAAACGATACTTTAATAAAAATGTCAGCGAGTTAAATCTCTCCGAGGCCGCTGTCATCGCGGCGATCACCCAGAATCCAACCCGTTACAATCCGATCTCCAATCCGGACCAGAACGCTAACCGGCGGAAACTTGTTTTAAAAAATATGCTGGACCAGGGGCTGATTACAAAGCCACAATACGAGGAAGCCTTAAATGACAATGTCTACGAGCGGATCCAGAATGCCAATAATGCAGTCACAAGCGCCTCGGTGAACTCCTACTTCGTGGATGCTCTCACCGATGAAGTCATTGATGATCTCGTAAACCGGCTCGGATATTCAGAGACTCAGGCATATCAGAAGCTCTATACCGGCGGCTTAAAGATCTATTCCACACAGAACTCCAAGATACAGGAGATTGCCGAGAACGAGATCAATAACGAGAAGAATTATGATACCAAGCCGAAAGTTTCCTTTTCCTATGCTCTGACGGTCAATCGGGCTGACGGCAGTTTTGAAAATTTCAACAGTCAGACCCTCTTGAATTACTTCAAGCAGACCAAAGGGCAGAAATATAGTATAAATTACAATAGCGAAGAGGAGGCAAAGGCTGCCATCGAGGAATATAAAAAAGCCATCTTAAAAGAGGGAGATACCATTGCGCCGGGCAATGAGTCCATCACTTTCACTCTCCAGCCTCAGGCATCTGCTACCATCATTGACCAGAAAACCGGAAAAGTCCTGGCACTTGTCGGAGGACGAGGAGACAAAAGCGCCAGCAAGACCCTGAACCGGGCCGTAAATATCACACGTCAGCCGGGGTCTACATTTAAGATACTGGCCGTCTATGCGCCGGCTCTGGACGCAGCCGGGAAGACTCTGGCTTCGGTAGAAGACAATGCTCCCATGACCTATGCTTCCTCCGAAAAGCAGGTCCGAAACTATGATGATAAATACACCGGCTTTACCAACTTCCGCGAAGCGATTACCATGTCCATCAACGTTGTTGCCGTCAAGGCCCTGACGGAGATCGGCACCAGCCTGGGTTACCAGTATGTGCAGGATTTCGGAATCACGACCTTGACCAGCGGGGACAATAACCAGGCTCTGGCCATCGGAGGTATTACAAAAGGTGTAACCAACCTGGAACTTTGCGGAGCCTATGCAACGATTGCAAATTCCGGTCTCTACCACAAGCCGACTTTCTATACCAAGATTGAGGACCATAATGGAAAAGTCATTCTGAATAATGAAAGCGAACAGGCTTCCGAGGGCACCAGAGTGATCAAGAGTACAACTGCCTGGCTTCTGACCAGTGCCATGCAGGACGTTCTGACAAAGGGTACCGGAAAGAGCGCCAGACCATCCAATATCACTGTTGCCGGTAAAACCGGAACCACGAATGATTCCCGTGATACCCTGATGGCAGGCTTCAGTCCTTATTACACCCTGGCGATCTGGGGCGGATATGATGACAACTCCCCCCAGTCCACCACAGCCTACTCCAATCGGATCTGGCGGAGCATCATGACACAGATCAATGACGGCCTTCCCGATCCGGGCTTCCCGGCTCCATCGGACATCGTCCAGGCCAATGTCTGCTCCGAGTCCGGAAAACTTCCGATTGACGGGGTCTGCAATGCCGATCCCAGAGGAGATAAGACCATTTCGGAATACTTTGCAAAGGGGACCGTTCCAACCGAAAACTGCGATCATCATATCAAGATCAAAATCTGCCAGGATTCCAATCTGCCGGCCGGCCCTTATTGTCCGGAATCAAGTGTTACAGAGAAAGTTTTTGTGACCGGAGGAAGTCCGAATACGACAGAGGCGCCTTATCTGATCGATCCTGCTGCCCTTCAGTCCACTTGCAATGTCCATACAAGTCCGGTCATTACAGAGCCTGTAATACCGAATGAGACAGGTGGGCAGGGGCAGACCAGCCAGGAGCAGAGCAGTCAGGGGCAAAGTGCTCCAGCTTCACAAGGCTCTGCCGGGCAGTCTTCTCAGGCTTCCGGCAGGTAGGAAGCCCAGGCTCAGGGAACCGCCGCGAAGAAAAATCGTAATACAGATCAAAATTCGAAATTGCGATAGTTTCAGGGAAGAAAACAGCCCAATTTATCGTAATAGAATACAGACAGAAAAAATCCGATAGTGAATTCCATGATTCACTATCGGATTTTCTTGATTCTCTTTCTATTACGATATTGTCCCCGGCTTTGGTAGAGCAGCGAACCCTGCCTCAAGCCTCATTGTTCCCGGCTTTAGCCAAGCAGTGAAGCCCTGCCTCAAACCTCATTGTCACCGGCTTTGGTAGAGCAGCAAACCCTGCCTCAAACCTCAAAAAGCATATCGCCATAGCTCGGCATAGGCCATTTTTCCTTATCGACAATCATCTCCAGAGCATCCACAGGTCTTCTCAAGGCCTCCATATCAGCCTCTACCGTTTGATAATAGTAGCGGGCTCTCTCCTCATGGTCTTTCTTCTCCATGCCAAGAACGACATCCTTCTGCAGGATTTCCATGGCCTTTCTGGCTTCATTCAAAAGCTCATCCGTCTTCTTCAGGATTTCCTTCTGTGTCTCCGGAATAAAACCAGCTGCCTGATGGATCTGGTTCATCGAAGTTGCGATTTCGGTCTCATAATTCATCACTGCCGGAAGGATCTGCTTTCCAGCCATATCCAGCATGGTCTTGGCTTCGATATTAACCTTCTTGGCATAGGTATCATATTCAATATCCGCACGAGACTCCAGCTCAGCCCGATTGAATACATGGAACTTTTCAAAGGTTTCGACCGTCTTTTCTCTGGTCAGGGCCGGAATGGCATCGACCATAGACTGAATATTGGGCAGGCCGCGGCGTTCTGCCTCTTCCACCCATTCCTTAGAATAGCCGTCTCCATTGAATACGATTCTCTGATGCTTGATTGCCAGATCATGGATCAAATCATGAATCGCCAAATTGAAGTCATCTGCCTCTTCCAGAATGTCGCAGGCATCAGAGAAGGCCTCAGCAACAATCGTATTCAAAACAATATTGGGTTCACCGACCGAATCCTCAGATCCGACCATACGGAACTCAAACTTGTTACCTGTAAAGGCAAAGGGTGATGTACGATTTCGATCCGTAGCATCCTTCATGAAATCCGGCAGAGAAGCAACACCGGTCTTCATTTTTTTACCTAGAATCGAATGGGTTGCGGCGCCTGTACTGATGAGCTGGCTCAAAACATCATCCAGCTGATCACCCAGATAGACGCTGATAATGGCAGGCGGTGCTTCCGATCCACCCAGGCGATGATCGTTGCCGACATCGGCGGCAGACTCGCGGAGCAGATCTGCATGGTTGTCTACTGCCGCCAGGATGCAGCAGAGAACCAGAAGAAACTGCAGGTTCTCATGTGGCGTCTTCCCGGGATCCAGAAGGTTGATTCCATCATCCGTGACAAGAGACCAGTTATTATGCTTACCGGATCCGTTCACCCCGTCAAAAGGTTTTTCATGCAGAAGGCACTGAAGGCCATGACGATTAGCAACCCGGCGCAGGGTTTCCATGATCATCTGATTATGGTCCACCGCAACATTGGCATCTTCATAGATCGGAGCCAGTTCATGCTGTCCCGGTGCAACCTCATTGTGCTCGGTTTTGGCAGGCACACCCAGTCTCCACAGTTCCTTGTCACAATCCCGCATAAAGGAAGCAATCCTGCCGGGAATGGTGCCGAAATAGTGGTCATCCATTTCCTGGCCCTTCGGCGGCATTGCACCGAAAAGAGTCCGGCCGGTATAGACCAGATCCTTCCGCTTCAGGAAGTTTTCCCGGTCAATAATGAAATACTCCTGTTCGACTCCAACCGAAGGTGTGACATAGTGGGAAGTCTGATTGCCAAAAAGGCGGAGCAGGCGGATCGACTGCTGACTGATTGCTTCCATGGAACGAAGCAGAGGCGTCTTCTGATCCAGTGCCTCACCCTTGTAGGAGCAGAAAGCAGTCGGGATGCAGAGAACAGCGCCCGATTCATCGTGGCGGACAAAGGCCGGAGAAGAGCAATCCCAGGTTGTATAACCTCTTGCTTCAAAAGTCGCTCTCAAACCGCCGGAAGGGAAACTGGAAGCATCCGGCTCTCCCTTGATCAATTCCTTGCCGGAAAAGCTCATCAAGACCTTTCCCTTTTCATCCGGCGCAGTGATGAAGGAGTCGTGCTTCTCCGCCGTCACCCCGGTCAGAGGCTGGAACCAATGCGTATAATGCGTTGCTCCCTGCTCAATAGCCCATTCCTTCATTTCATGAGCTACAACATCCGCCGTTTCCAGATCCAGATCACGACCCTGACGGATGGTCTCCTTCAGATTCTGATACGTTTTCTTCGGAAGACGCGCTTTCATCACTTCATCGTTGAATACATTCTCGCCGAAAATATCCGCAACATTGAAGTATTCTTTATTGTCCATTTGTTATTCCCTTTCTAGAGAACAAATTTTAAACGATCACTTTTTCTGATCATCAGCTTGTCTTTTGCCATTTCCGCTGCTGCATTTCCGATATGGCAGTGATATTTAATTTGTGGCATTCATCGTCGCATTCCGGTTATTCTTCCGGATCCGCTCGAATTCCAGCTCATCCTCCATCGATACGGATGCACCGTTTTCATGGAAATATTGACCATACCAGAGCAGGAACATATAGACCACCCAGATGTGTCTTGCGTAGTCAAATTTTCCTTGCTTGTGAGCATCCAAGATCCGAACCAGCTCATCGGTATGGAAAAAGAGTTTCGCATCATCCGAAGTAAATGCATCCCGGACGATCTGATAATACTTGTCATTTCTGAGCCAGACGCGAATAGGAACCGGGAAGCCCAGTTTCTTCTTCTCTGCCTGCTGCTTGGACAGATAGCGATTCGCAACCTCACGGAAGGCGAGCTTGGTATTTTCATTATTGACCTTGTCCTCCAGGCGGATGGTCCTTGCCAGGTTAAAGACCTCGCGATCCAGGAAAGGCACCCGGGACTCGATCGAATGCGCCATACTCATCTTGTCAGCCTTCAGAAGGATATCACCGATCAGCCAGAAATTCATATCAATGTACTGCATCTTCTCCGTATCCTTCAGATTCCTGACCTTATCATAATAAGGTCTGGTCAGACTCTGCGGGGTAAAGCCGGCCGTCGGATGGAGAAGGATCTTCTCACGAAGCTTCATATCATAGACATTGGCATTTCCGATAAAGCGGTCTTCTACCGGTTTACTGCCACGAATCAGGAAGGATCTTCCCTTGACACCACGCGGAAGAAGAGAGGCAATTGCTGCCAGACCTTTCCGAAGCGGAGATGGAAGTTTCTGATAAGGCGCCAGGGACATGGGTTCATGATAGATATTATAACCGCCGAAAAATTCATCCGATCCCTCACCGGACAGGATTACCTTCACATCCTTCGCTGCTTCCCGATCGACGAAATAGAGAGCCGATGCCGAAGCATCTGCCAGGGGTTCATCCATATAATATTGAATTCTCGGAAGTTCCGCCCAATATTCGTCGGTTGAGATGACCTTGCCCGTATTCTTGATGCCCAGCGTCTCAGAAAGAGACTTGGCATAAGGGATCTCATTGTATTTCTCGTAATCAAATCCGACCGTATAGGTCCGACTGCCGCCGAAATGACAGGCTACATAGGAAGAATCGACACCGGAAGACAAGAGGGATGCCACTTCCACATCAGAAACCATATGATACTTGATGGAATCCTGAAGGGTTTCATCAATCCGGTTCAGGAGTTCTTCATGATCCATGGGCTCCGATGCCGGATGCAGCATGGGATCAAAGTAACGGACGATCTCAGATTTTCCACGGCAGAAGGTCATATAATGACCCGGCATCAGTTTATAGATCCCCTTAAAAAATGTCTCCGGAAGAACGGAGTACTCAAAGGAGAGATACTGCTCCAGGGCCTGTGTATTGACCTCTCTCTGATAGGCCGGATACTCCAGAATGCTCTTGATTTCCGATGCGAAAACAAGCTCTCCATCAATGATGGCATAATAAAGCGGCTTAATGCCGAACATATCACGAGCCAGAAAGAGCTCATCCTTGGCGGCATTATAGAGGGCAAAAGCAAACATACCGCGCAGGCGGTCTAAAAGTGCAGTTCCCCATTCCTCATAGCCATGGAGAAGGACCTCGGTATCTGTCTCTGAGGAAAAAGTATGACCGGAAGCCAAAAGTTCCTTCTTTAATTCCTTATAATTATAGATCTCACCGTTAAAGACAATGACCAGGGAACGGTCCTCATTGAACATGGGCTGCGTTCCACGGTCGGAAAGATCAATGATGGAGAGCCGGCGGTGGCCGAGTGCAATCCGGTCAGTCAGATAGGAGCTTCCTCCATCCGGCCCACGGTGGATCATTCGGTTCATCATTCGGGTAAGAACTTCTTCACTGGACGGGTTATGGCCCGTAAACCCACAAATTCCACACATTGTTGCTATTTCCTTTCTTAAAGAACATGAAAGTTAAGTTTTGAAGCCGCTAAAGAAAAAGAGGATGTACCAATCGGAACATCCTCTATGGACTCTCTCAGACAGCTTTGCCGCCGGATGACATATCTGTTATTTTCAAGCCTTGTCCTTGGAACCGAAGAGCTCGATCTTCTCCTTGACTTCGGCGCAGATAGCTTCGTAGCCGGGAAGCAGAAGCTTACGAGGATCGTAACCCTTACCCTGCTTATCCTTGCCTTCTTCGATGTACTTACGAGTTGCGGCAGCGAATACCAGCTGGCACTCGGTGTTTACATTTACCTTGGATACACCAAGGGTGATGGCCTTTCTGACCTGATCGTAAGGGATTCCGGAACCACCGTGAAGAACCAGAGGCATATCGCCGGTCTTCTGCTGGATGGCATCCAGAGTCTCGAAAGAAAGACCCTTCCAGTTATCCGGATAAATGCCATGGATGTTACCGATACCGGCAGCAAGCATATCAACGCCAAGATCTGCAATGCGCTTGCACTCGTTCGGATCTGCGCACTCACCCATACCAATGACACCATCTTCTTCACCGCCGATGGCACCAACTTCAGCCTCGATGGACATATTGTGGTCATGAGCCAGCTTAACGAGTTCCTTGGTCTTCTCAACATTCTCTTCAATGTCATAATGAGAACCATCGAACATAATGGAGGAGAAACCAACCTCAACACACTTCTTAGCTCCTTCGTAAGTACCATGATCCAGATGAAGAGCAACCGGAACGGTAATTCCAAGTGTCTCGTCCATTGCGCGAACCATAGCTGCTACGGTAGCAAAGCCTGTCATATACTTGCCGGCACCCTCAGAAACACCGAGGATAACAGGAGAATTCATCTCCTGAGCAGTATTTAAAATTGCCTTGGTCCACTCCAGATTGTTAATATTGAACTGACCAACGGCATAATGACCAGCCTTAGCCTTCTTCAGCATCTCAGCAGCAGAAACGATCATAATAATCTCCTTCCAAAAATATCTACTAAGAATTTTAAAATTGATACAGAAACGGCTTTTTCGAATTCATATTCCAAAAACCGTCTACAATATTATAAAACAAAGGAATTTACGCTTCAACCATTATTTCCAGGGCTTTGTGACAGAGACGAATCTCTGAAGTGCTCTGCGTCCCGCCGAATTCTCCGTCCAGAGTCCAGGAGACCTCTTCACTCGATGTCAGCCGTATGCCCGATGTCTGGAAAGAATAGAGCATATCCGAATCCCTGCGTCCGGTCTGCAGACAATTAATGACATCCGCCAGTTCGATCGGGTTCTTCGGCATCCGGATCAGAGTTACCTCGAACAGCCCGTCATTCAGACTGACATTCTTCGGCACCATCTGCCGGAAACCGCCGATAGAATTCGAATTGGAGATCATGCCGTAAATAAACTCGTCATACATGACATTGCCGTCATATTCCACCTGCATACGGTAGGAAGGAACATCCCGGAGCTGTTTTGCTCCCTCGAGAATATAGGCCAGATGTCCTAAGTTATTCTTCATATCCTGCGGAGTAGAATAAGAAACTTCGGTAAAGATCCCGAAGGCAGCCACATAGACAAAATACCGGTCATTAAAGGAACCGATATCCACCGGAAAGGGTACGCCGTGCACTGCGATCTCTGCAGCCCTTGTCATATCCTTATCGATTCCCAGGGAGTTTCCGAAATCATTGGTAGAACCGGCCGGTATATAGCCGATCGGGATCCGGACATCCGACTGCATCATACCGGACACCACTTCATCCAGCGTGCCGTCGCCTCCGCTGCAGACGATCCGGTCAAACTCATGAGCCCGGTCTCTGGTAACAGAAATGGCGTCTCCCTGGCTTTGTGTGGTATGCACCGTGACATCAAATCCGGACTTCACCATAATGTCAAGGATCTCCGGCAGACAGGCACGAATCTGACCTCTGCCGGATCTGGGATTAAAAATAAACAGAAGTTTTTTCATTCGCCCCTGCCTTTCCAAAGATCATGCAGTCAGGAACTTTTCCATAGCATCTACAGCATCGGACTCATCCTGTCCTTCTGCAGAAACTGTGACCTTGGAACCGGCCGTAAGTACCAGGCTCATCATACCCATAATAGACTTGGCATTGACCTTCTTATTTCCGATCTCAAAGTAAACCTGACTCTGATACTGATTGGCCAGTTGTACCAGATGTGCAATTGGTGTAGCCTCAGTCGAATTTGCCATCTGAACAACTACTTCCTTCTTCATTACAGTTTTCCTCCTGCTTTCTAATCTCTAATGCCAGGGCCCCGATCCTGCGGAGCCTGTGATTGACGCCGGACTTGCCGACGGGCGGATCCATCATCCGGCCAAGCTCCACAAGGGAAGCATCCGGATGTAAGAGCCGAAGTTCTGCGGTCTCCCGAAGCTTTCCGGGCAGGGAATGAAGCCCCCTTCGATCCCGGATGAGCTCGATGTCCCGCACCTCTCTTACGGCTGCATCCACCATTTTTCCTATATTTGCCGTCTCACAGTTGACTTTACGATTAACGGCATTATTCATGTCCTTTCGGATACGAATATTCTCAAAATCCAGCAATGTGACTGAGGCTTCCATGATATTCAGCATATCGGAAATCTCATTGCTTTCCTTCAGATAGACCACGGTACGTCCCTGACGTGCCACCGTCTTTCCATGCAGATCAAAGGCTTCCATAACAGAAACGATCTGTCTGGCCTGGGCCGGATTTCTGGCTGCGATCTCGAAATGATAACTCTTGTTAGGATCGTTTATGGATCCGGCAGCTAAGAAACAGCCTCTTAAATAAGCTCTCTTCTCTTCCCATCCTTCGATCAGGCCATTGTCCACCAGGCCGTTTCCTATCGGATGTCGAAGGATCTGAAGAACTTCCTCGCTCTTTCTGCCAGTGAGAAGGATTGAATCCTCTGCTTTCTGATCTTCCTTCCGGCCTGTGATCCGGTACAGAAGTCCTTCCGTTCTCTCCCGGATCAAGACCTGGTCGGTTCGGATTCTAAGAACTTGCCCGTCTGCCTCCCTCTTCACCTCTCCGAAGAAAGCGAAGATTCCTGCCAATTCCGCGATCTGGCAGCTTCTTTCCTTGGGGAAACGTCCGAGAAGCTCTGTTTTCAGATCCGATGCGTAAGACAAGGTCTACTTCCCGATCTTACGGTCCTTATCGATATCGCGGTGCTCGATTTTCAGACCATAGTGATCCGCATGATTTCTAAGACGCTCATAAAGTTCATTTGCCAGGGTGACAGACCGATGCTTCCCACCGGTACAGCCAATGGCAATGACCAGAGAGTTCTTGCCCTCACGGATATAATTCGGGATCAGAAACTGCATAAGGTCGTCCAGCTTATCCAAAAACTCCTGAGACTGAGGATATTTCATCACAAAGTCCTGAATGGGCCGGTCGTTCCCGGTCATGGGCCTTAAGTTCAAATCATAATAGGGATTGGGGAGAAAACGCACATCGAAGACCAGGTCCGCATCCTCCGGGATCCCGTACTTGAAGCCGAAGGACAAGACCATGATATTCATGCTCTTATAATCCTGCTTCTCCACGAAGATCCGGGTCATTTCTTCCTTTAATTCCCTGGTCAGAAGATTCGACGTATCAATGATATGATCCGCCCTCTCCCTTAGAAATGTAAGGCGTTCCCTTTCTTCCCGGATGCCCGTCTGGATCCTTTCCTCTTTTGAAAGCGGATGATTCCGCCGGGTCTCCTTGTATCGCTTGAGGAGGACCTCGTCACTGGCATCCAGAAAAAGGATCTCGATCCTCTTTCCATCCTGTTTCAATTCATCCAGGATTCCTGCCAGCTGGTCCAGCTTTGCTCCCGACCGGATATCGATACCAACGGCCACCTTCTGATCTTTCTCTGCCTGCTCCAGATCCACAAAGCTCTTAAAAAGCGGAATCGGCAGATTGTCGACACAGTTGTAGCCGATATCCTCCAGAATTTTGAAGGCCGTGCTTTTACCCGAGCCTGACATGCCTGTAAGAAGAAGTAATCCCATACCAGTCCCTCATCAATCTGAACATCTTTTATTGTAACGACTCGTGCTCTGTGAAAATGAATAATTAATCCCTGTTTTTTGACGGAATATTATACAAATCTACGATTTATTCCAATTTTGAATTTGAATTGCATCATTTTCGATTACCGAATCCAAAAATCATTCCATCTGACTTAAGAAATCTCCCACCATGCGGACTTCCGGCTTCATCCGGACTTGGAACTTGTCCCATACGGTTTCCTGCACATGCCTTATAACAGAAAGAACATCCTCCGCTGTCGCATTGCCGAGATTCACGACAAAACCGGCATGCTTTGTGGAAACCTGTGCATCGCCGACCCGGTAGCCCTGAAGTCCTGCATCCTGGATCAGTTTCCCGGCGAAATAACCTTTTGGTCTTTGAAATGTAGACCCGGCGCTGCCATACTCCAAGGGCTGCTTTTCCCTCCGTCTTTGGTTAAAATCAGCGGCAACCGCTGCAATTTCTTCTGGATCCTTACCGGTCAGACAAAACTTTGCACTGACAAGGACAGCACCTTGAAATCTGTCCTCCATCAAGGCACTGTGGCGGTAGGACAGATTCATTTCCTCTGCCGGGACAGAAAGAAGACTCCCATCCGGCATTAATATCCGGACAGAAGTCAGGACGTCCCTGATCTCACCGCCATAAGCGCCTGCATTCATGAAAACCGCTCCGCCGACCGAGCCCGGAATGCCGGAGGCAAATTCCAGGCCGGACAGACTGGCATCCAATGCCGCCCGGAAAGCAGAAGCAAGGGAAGTGCCGGCATAGGCGAAGAGGTCTTCATTTTCTACCCGGGTCCCTTTCAGTCTTCCCATGCTGACGACAAGACCCGGAATGCCAAGATCGCCAACCAGAAGATTACTGCCGTTTCCCAAAAGAAAATAGGGCAGTTTCTCCTCTCTTAGAAAGTCCATCAGAGTCTTCAGATCTTCTTCGCTATCCGGCTGGCAGAAGACCTCCGCCGGCCCGCCGATTCGAAAAGTCGTATGCTTCTTCATCGGCTCTTCCTGTAAGACAGCCTCTGCCGGAAGACACTTTTTCAAGCGGGCCAGGGCTTGGTCCGAAACCAGACACTCCCGCTTATTGTTTCTTTCACTCATTCTTTAATCTTCCTTCAAGAAAGCCATATAGCCTCTGTATGCTTCATAGAGGTCGACCTTACTGATGATCTCCCAGGGAGAATGCATAGACAGGACAGCAACGCCGCTGTCGATCACCTTCATGTCATAGTTTCCCAGGATATAAGCGATGGTTCCGCCGCCGCCCTGGTCTACCTTTCCAAGCTCAGCTGTCTGCCAGGAGATCTCGTTCGTATCGAAGATCTTCCGGATCTCTGCCATGTATTCTGCAGATGCATCGTTACTGCCGGACTTGCCGCGGGCTCCGGTATACTTGTTGATGACAAGGCCGCGGCCGAAGTAGGCACTGTTATTCTTCTCCATAACGGAAGGATAATTCGGATCAAAGGCTGCGCTGACATCGGAAGACAGGGCACGGGAATTCCGCATGCATCTTCTGACGGAGACATTGGAGTCCTTTCCCAGCATAGAGAGGATCTCCGCAACCGTATCCTCATAGAAAGTCGACTGCATGCCGGTTGCGCCGACAGAGCCGATCTCTTCCTTATCTACCAGGAGGCAGGCATAGGTCTTTTCTCCCGGCTCAACATCCAGAATGGCCCGGAAGGACGGATAAGCGCAGGATCTGTCATCATGGCCATAACCCATGATCATGCTGCGGTCAAAGCCGTAGTCCCGAGCCTGGCCTGCCGGAGTGACCTCGATCTCAGCGGAAAGAAAGTCTTCTTCCCCGATGTCATATTTGTCTTTCAGGAGGCGAAGAATGTTCTTCTTCACGAGGTCTTTCTTCTCCTCGCCGGCTTCTGTCTCATCCAGAGGAATGGAGCCGATCAGGACATTCAGGTCTTCACCTTCTACGACCTTGTGGCCATCCTTCTTCATCTGATCTGCGGAAAGATGGATCAAGAGGTCACTGACTCCGAAAACCGGATCCTTTGGATCTTCACCGATATTGACGATGACGGAGCTTCCATCCTTCTTTGCAATGACACCATGCAAGGCCAGGGGCAGGGTCACCCACTGATACTTCTTGATACCGCCGTAATAATGGGTATCCAGAAAAGCCATGTCTGTATCTTCATAAAGCGGATTCTGCTTCAGATCCATGCGCGGGCTGTCGATGTGAGCGCCCAGAATGGCAAAGCCCTTCTCCGGATCTTCCCGGCCGATGACGAAGAGGGAAAGAGCCTTACCATAATTGGACCGATAGACTTTGTCCCCGGCTTTTAAGGTCTCTTTGTTTGCGATCATCTGATCCAGATCCCGGAAACCTGCCTTCTTCGCTTCCTCGATAAAGAAAGCCGTGCACTCGCGCTCTGTCTTATGTTCTGACAGGAAGCAGCGGTAATCCTCTGCAAAATCATATACCTTCTGTCTCTTTTCTCCTTCCGGGTACTTGACCCAGGCATTCTTACGTTCCATAGTTTATGTCCTTTCTATTGTAAGTGTAAGCATTACAAATAATGATTGTGTACCGTCTCAATTTTTTCCGGCATGAATCTTTCAAAAGCTTTCCACCCGGAGCTTTCCGCCCGGACTCAGTCCTCATCCGGGTCCTGGCCGGCGGCAATATTGGCCTGGACTCTCCGATAGAGTTCCTGCGCTGCATTGTAGCCCATCTTCTTCTGCCGGTGATTGACTGCAGCCGTCTCACAGATGACCGCCAGATTCCGGCCGGGGCGGATGGGCAGGCTGTGGCAGATGACCTTATGGCCCAGAATATCGATATATTCGTCCTGGAGGCCCAGACGGTCATATTCCGCACCGGGCACATATTCCTGAAGCTTGATCACTAGATCGATACTGGTCCGCTCCTTGACGCACTCCACGCCATAAAGCGACTTGACATCAATGATGCCGATGCCCCGAAGCTCGATCAGATACTGGGTCGTCGCCGGAGAAGACCCCATCAGGGTATTCTGATTCACCGCACGGATCTCGACGACATCGTCTGCCACCAGACGGTGTCCCCGTCGGATCAGCTCCAGAGCCGCCTCGGACTTACCGATCCCGCTCTCACCGATGATCAGAAGACCTTCGCCGTAAACATCGACCAGGACCCCGTGAATCGTCTTCATCGGGGCAAGTTCCTCATTCAGAAGGTAGATCAGCTCTGCCATGAATTCGGAAGTTCCACGCTTGGTGCCAAGAAGAGGCACATTGTATTTGTAGGCCAGTTCCAGGACTTCCGGCTCCGGCTTGAAATCACGGCAGTAGATGACGCCGGGAATCTGGTGGGATAAGAAGACATCCCAGGTCGAAACTTTCTCCTCGGTGGACTTCTTATTCATATAAGCATGTTCCACAGAACCGATCAACTGCAGCCGGTCCTTTTCGAAATGCTCATAGAAGCCATTGAGCTGCAGGGCCGGACGATTGACATCCGGTATAATGACCCTATGCGTCGAAAGGTCGATCCGATCTGTGAAATTAACGAGATTCATCTTTTCCGCAATTTTAGAAAGTTTTGCTCCTGACATATAGGGCCCCCTTTATTTGACCAAACAGTCTTTGGTTACACATCTGTAATCAATCATACCTTTCCCGGAGGAAATCTGCAAGACATCCGACTGTAGCGACCGGCAGGTGATTTATTCATCGGGATTTCCTGACACATCCGGATCCCCTGTATTTGCCTTTGGCTTGTGCAGAAATTTGTAGACTGACTCCGCCGCCCTGGCATTCATTTCCGGGATCTTTTCAAGGTCTTTTTGGCTTGCCGCCCTCAATGCCTCTGCACTTTCAAAATTTCGCATCAGAGCCTTCCTTCGGGCCGGGCCTATATTGGGAATATCATCCAGGAAGGAATGGATCTCTGCCTTGCCCCTGAGGGACTTGTGATAGGTAATGGCAAAGCGGTGGGCTTCATCCTGCAGGCGGGTGATCAGTCGGAAGGCCTCCGAATGCCGGTCCATAGGGATCTCAATATTGTGGAAATACAGGCCTCTCGTTCTGTGGTGATCATCCTTTACCATGCCGCAGACCGGGATCGTAAGACCAAGTTCCTCTAAGACTTCCAGGGCAATATTGACCTGGCCCCTGCCGCCATCCATCATGATAACATCCGGAAAACGGGTAAAAGAACCGACCTCCGGCTCCAGGCCCTTTTCCTTCAATTCCTTTTCTTCTTCAATGCCATGGGTAAAGCGCCGGGTCAGGACCTCCTTCATCGAAGCATAATCGTTGGGACCGGAAACCGTCTTGATCCGGAATTTCCGATAATCCGACCGTAAGGGCCTGCCCTTTTCGAAAACGACCATGGAACCTACGGACTGGAAGCCGTTGGTATTGGAAATGTCGTAAGCCTCCAAACGGTTTAGATTTTTCATATGAAGGAGGGCCGAAAGTTCCTTCATAGCGCCGATGGTTCGGCCTTCTTCCCTCTTGATCCTTTCTTTGTCCTGAACCAGGACCTGCTCTGCATTCTTCTGGGCCAGCTGAACCAGGCGGGACTTCTGACCGCGCTGGGGAATGCGGAGATAAACCTTATTCCCCCGCTTTTCCGTCAGCCACTCTTCGATCAGTTCCCGATTCGGAAGGTCCTTGGGAAGGAAGATTTCCTTGGGGATCACCGGCGTCCCGGCATAGAACTGTTGGACAAAGGCCTCCAGCTCCTCGGCCTCCGAGTCATCTTCGGACAGGCGTAAGAAGAAATGATCCCTTCCTAACATCTTGCCACCGCGGATAAAGAAGATCTGAACCACCGCATCCTCGTCCTGACGGGCCATGGCGATGATATCCTGATCTTCGTCTCCGGTCTGGGTGATCTTCTGCTTCTCTACACAAGCCTGCACCGAATGAATGAGGTCCCGGTAATGAGCAGCCTTTTCAAAATCCAGCTCTCCTGCCGCATCCTTCATTTTCTTCGTCAAATCATCGAGAATGGGTTTGTCATTTCCATTCAGGAATTCCACAGCCCGGTCTACATTTTGCCGGTAGGCTTCCTTCGAGACCTGACCGGTGCAGATACCGTCGCAAAGTTTCATATGATAGTTCAGACAGGGCCGGTCCTTGCCGAAATCCCGCGGAAAGACCCGGTTGCAGTTTCGGATCTTAAAGACCTTCTGGACCAGGTCGATCGTTTCCCGGACAGCATTTCCGGAGGTGAAAGGGCCGAAATAACGGCTCTTGTCCTTTAAGACCTTCCGGGCGAAAAGCACTCTCGGATAGTCCTCGCCCAGGGTCACCCGGATATAGGGATAGGTCTTATCATCCCGAAGCATGGTATTGTATTTGGGCCGATGCTCCTTAATGAGATTGGATTCGAGAACCAGGGCCTCCAGCTCTGTATCCGTAATGATATATTCGAAATGATCGATATGTTCGACCATTTGCTTTTTCTTGATTCCTTCGTCATGACTGGCCTGGAAATACTGATGGACCCGCTTGGTCAGGGACTTTGCCTTTCCGACATAGATGATGGCATCCCGGCTGTCATGCATAATATAGACCCCCGGCTGATCGGGGAGCTTCTTCAATTCTTCCTGGATATCGAACATGGAATACCTCTCTATGGCTTTCGCTTAGAAAAGGGGCTGTGAAAATTCACAGCCCCCTTCTGAACCTTATCTCTTAATCAATCATTCTTTTGGTTAACATTTCCAAAGGATTTGGCCATGTCTGCTTCATCTGCAGGCGGCGCTTCACTACCTTCTTTCTGGCCTTCCAGGAAAGAGTCACTGTCCGGTTCCCTGGTGTCTTCGCCCACGTCTTCCCGGCTTTCTTCCATATGGTTGGCCTTTTCAACCGGGTTTCCATTCTCATCGGTTTCCACAGGAGCCGGCTCTTCTATGCCCTTCATCTTACGGAAGATCTGCATGAATTCCTTACCGGTAATGGTCTCACGGCTATAGAGATATCCGGCGATATGATCCAGAATATCCTTATTTTCCTTCAGAAGGCGGATGGCTTCCTCATAAGCATCCTGAATGATCTGGCGAACTTCATCATCGATCTCTGCCGCCGTCTCATCCGCACACTCCATGGAGGCCCGGCCTTCCAGATACTGGCTCTTGACGGTTGCGAGGCCCATCATGCCGAATTTCTTCGACATTCCGAAACGGGTGATCATATTCCGGGCAATATTGGTTGCCTGCTCGATATCGTTCGAGGCGCCGCTGGTCGGAGATTCGAAGATCAACTCCTCCGCAGCCCGGCCGCCCATCAGAGTAACGATCTTGGCAAGGAGTTCATCCTTGGTCTGGAGATACTTCTCTTCCTCAGGCGTCTGTAAAGTATAACCCAAAGCACCCATGGTCCTCGGCACAATCGTAATCTTCTGAACCGGCTCCGTATTCTTCTGGAGGGCAGTAACCAGGGCATGTCCAACCTCATGATAGGAGACGATCTTCCGCTCCTTATCGGACATGACACGATCCTTCTTCTCTTTGCCGCCGACAGCGACAAGCTCGAAGGCCTCGAAGAGATCCGACTGGTTGACATACTGACGGCCCTTCTTTACTGCATTGATCGCTGCTTCGTTAATGATATTGGCAAGATCCGATCCGACCAGACCGGCGGTTGCCAAAGCCAGAGCATGCAGATCCACCGTATCATCCATAGGAACATCCTTGGAATGAACCTTTAAGGTATCTTCACGGCCCTTAAGATCCGGACGGTCGACAATGATCCGGCGGTCGAAACGGCCCGGACGAAGCAGGGCCTTATCCAGGACTTCCGGACGGTTGGTTGCAGCCAGGATCAAAATTCCCTTGCTGGAATCAAAGCCGTCCATTTCAGCAAGGAGCTGATTCAGGGTCTGCTCCCGCTCGTCATTTCCACCACCGTAAACACCGTCACGGGACTTACCGATGGCATCAATCTCATCGATGAAAATAATGCAGGGTGCCTGTTTCTGGGCTTCCTTAAAGAGGTCACGGACACGGGATGCGCCGACACCGACGAACATCTCAACGAAGTCAGAACCTGCCAGAGAGAAGAAAGGCACACCGGCTTCTCCGGCAACCGCCTTGGCAAGCAGGGTTTTACCGGTTCCGGGAGGGCCCACAAGTAAGGCACCCTTCGGAAGCTTCGCTCCGATCGCCGTATATTTCTTCGGATTCTTTAAGAAGTCAACGACCTCCTGCAGGGATTCCTTGGCTTCATCCTGACCGGCAACGTCTTTAAAGGTAACGCCGGTCGACTTCTCGACATAGACCTTGGCATTGGATTTTCCGACACCGAGGACTCCGCCGCCTGCTCCATCGCCCATTCGCCGCATAGCGAAGGCGAAAATACCCCAGAGGATCAGAAGCGGCAAAATAATAGACAGGATATTATAGATGATTGCGCTGGTCGAACTGGCCGGTTTCTCAACGATCTTAACATCCTTATCTTTTAATAGAGGAAGAAGGTCCTGATCCTCAACCAGATAGTTGGTGTAATAAGTGACATCCACTTCCTGTCCGGTCAGCTCATAAAGAGTACTTCTGGTCGAATCCCCTTCACTCTGCAGATTCTTATCCTCACCCTTCTTCAAGGTAAATTGAATCTGGTGATTCGAAAAGGTAACGGATTTGACTTTTCCTTCTTCCAGTTCACTATAGAACTTGGAATAAGCCACTTCCTGCTGGGACCCTGTACTCACACTGCTGTAGATCATCGTCGTGATGAAAATTGCAATCAATGTGAACAGGATAAACATAAAAACCGGCTGACGCCGATTGTTGTCCCCATTATTATTGCCTCCATTGTTCAATGGAAAGCGATTCTTGTTTTCGTCCATTCGGGCCTCCATTCTTAGGCTGTACGAACTAATTATATGAAAAGAATCTGTGAAAAGCAACGCACACAGGGGCTTTCCACAGATTCTTCATAATTTTTTCATATTTAGATGATCTTCGACTTTAGATGTCTTCAACTTTAGATGTCCTTCGCCTTTAGATGTTCTTCGACTCTAGATGGCCTTCGTCTTTAGATGATCTTCGCCAGGAAACTCTTCAGACGCTGGCTTTCCGGATGATCGAAGATCTGTTCAGGCTTTCCTTCCTCGACGATCTTACCGTCTGCCATAAAAACCACACGATCGGAAACTTCACGGGCGAAGCCCATTTCATGTGTGACAACCGCCATGGTCATGCCGCCCCTGGCCAGTTCTTTCATAACATCCAGGACCTCTCCGACCATCTCCGGATCCAAAGCGGAGGTCGGCTCATCGAAGAGAAGGATCTCCGGATCCATGCAGAGGGCCCGAACTATGGCGATTCGCTGCTGCTGACCTCCGGACAGCTGCCTGGGATAGGAATCCGCACGGTCCAAAAGGTTGACCCGATCCAGAAGTTCTCTGGCCTGCTTTTCTGCTTCTTCCTTTGACTTTTGAAGAAGCTTCATGGGGGCCAGGGTCATATTTTCCAGGATCGTCATATTCGGGAAGAGATTAAAATGCTGGAAAACCATGCCCATCTTCTGCCGATGCTTATTGATGTCGATTTTCGGATCCATAATATCCACACCATCGACCAGTATGCTTCCATCCGTTGGAAATTCCAGGAGATTAAGAGAACGGAGCAGGGTGGATTTCCCCGAACCGGATGGGCCGATGATTACCAGAACCTCTCCCTGATGAATATCCAGAGAAACATCATCCAATGCCTTGATCTCACCATTCTTATAATATTTCTTCAGATTCCTGACCTGAACCAGAACCTTATCGTTCATCGCGACGCATCCTCCTCTCCAGTTTTCCACCGACATATTCCATTAATAGAACAGATACGAGATAGATCGCTGCAATCAAGAAGAGCGGCATGAAAGCCTGGTAGGTTGAAGACCGGATAATATCGCCGGCCTTGGTCAGATCCCGGATACCGACGTATCCGGAAATGGATGTCTCCTTGAACAGGGTGATAAATTCGTTCATCAGAGCCGGGAAAACCGACTTGGTAACCTGGGGAATGATAATGTAGCGAAGGGTCTGAACATAGCTGAACCCAAGGGAACGTCCGGCTTCAAACTGACCTTCGTCAACCGACATGACTCCGCCCCGGACAATTTCGGAGACATAAGCGCCGGAATTCAGACCGAATGCGAAGATTGCAATCGGCACACCATTCTGCGCCATGGCGAAAATCAGGAAGTAAGAGATCATAAGCTGGATGACCGTCGGCGTACCTCGGATCACCGTGATATAAATCTTGGCGATAAAATTGATAACAGACAGGAGATAGTAGCTCACGCCGCCTCTCCTCTTCATGCTTTCCTGATTCTTATCATAGGTAGCCCGGATCATGCCGCAGACAAAACCTAAAACCACACCGATCACAGCCGCACAAAGCGTGATAAGAATTGTGGCGCCAAAGCCACTCAGGAGCAGCTGGTAACGGTTGTCTTTCACGAAGGCCTGTATGAACTGTTCTTTTACGCTCATTTCATTTCCTCTTTATTGGAATTTCATTTCCTCTTTATTGGATCTTCCTTTAACGCGGAATTCAGGACAGATCCTTACGACCTGCCCTGACATTGCAATTTCATTCGAAATATAGACCAAATCCATAAGAATCTGGTCTATATTTTCCGATCCATCACTCTTTGATGTATTTCTTGATGATGGAATCGATGGTGCCGTCATCCTTCAGTTCCTTCAGAGCATCATTGATCTGGCCCTTCAGTTTGCTGCCCTTCTTCACACAGATTGCATAATTCTCATCTGCATAAGCGCTGTCTAAGATCTTCAGCCCCTTGTTGGCAGCGACATAAGCTTTGGCTGGCTGGTTATCGATGATGACACAGTCCACCTTGCCGGAAAGCAGAGCCTGTACAGCGGTCGGGCCGTCATTGTACTTGATTACGGCATCCTCACCGAAATCGTCGCTTGCATAAGTATCACCGGTTGTACCCTGCTGAACGCCGATCTTATTCTTCTTTGTGATATCATCAACCTTCTGAATCGGTGAATCTTCTTTTACGATAACAGACTGAACTGCCTTGGTATAAGAATCTGTGAAATCAACATTCTTCTTACGATCCGGTGTAACAGTGATTCCTGCCATACCGAAATCATACTTGCCATTCTGAACACCGGCAATAATGGAGTCGAAAGAGACATCCTTGATCTCCAGCTTCTTACCCATCTTCTTTGCAATAGCATTTGCAATGTCAACGTCGATACCGACAATCTTGTCATTGGAGACCGACTCATAAGGAGGGAAGGTCGCATTGGTTGCCATTACCAAGGTATCCTTGCTTCCCGATTTCGAACCGCAGGCGGTCAAAATGCCAAAAGTCAAAGTCATCGCCATCGCTAATCCAAAAAATTTCTTCATT
Organism: Porcibacter vitabionis; assembly: GCF_046263795.1. Lineage (NCBI taxonomy): Bacteria > Bacillati > Bacillota > Clostridia > Lachnospirales > Lachnospiraceae > Porcibacter > Porcibacter vitabionis. The sequence continues at coordinate 59,104 of NZ_JBJYZD010000011.1, forward strand.
TTCTTCATCATGCAAACCTCCCATCCAACGGCTGATCGTTTTCTTTTTTTCCATACGGATCCTTCTTCTCTTCCCGGCAAATGACTGCCCGGCCGAATCCTGATCCTTTCATAGAATAAATGCTGTTTCTCTTTTCTTTTTCCCGGTCGGATGAATATTTAACCATCCGATGTAAGGGATAATATCATAATTATTCATAGAGTGCAAGTAAAAATTGTATTTTTTTTCATTTTTTCTTAGGTTTACGCACGGCTTTGCTGCTTTACGGTTTTTTATCCTTATTATTCTTCTTGTTTGGAAAAAGAGTCTCCGAATCCCCGGAAGATATTTTTCATGTCCCAGTATTCTTGAGGCCGGCTGAAATCAGTAGTTCCAGGCCGATGGGTCAGCTTGAAAACTGCACAGTTCTTTACTTCCACATCCCAGAAATTATGGAGTTCCTTTCCCTGAGCCACCGTCAGGATCGCATGCAGGATGCCGCCATGAGTTCCGCAAAGAACGGTCCGCGGATCCTCATCCGGAAACTCCTTTGCCAATTTCATAAGAATTGCTCTCGCCCTGCCCAGGATCTCCTCATAGGTCTCCGCTCCTTCCGGCATCACGCATTTCTCCGGCGTTTCGAAGAAATCATGATGAAAGTTGGGCGCCATTTTCCTCGCCTCGATGCCTTCATAAGGTCCAAAGCAGAACTCAATCAGAAGCGGCTCCTCGATAAATTTAGACCGGTCGATTCCGCTTGCTATTTCTACGGTTTCTTTGACACGATCGAGGGGAGAAACCAGGATACAGTCCGGCTTTATATTTGCCTCTCGTAAAAACTTACCGGCATTTCTTGCCATATTGCGGCCGGTCTCATTCAGGTGGGTATTGGTACGGCCCTGCAGCATATGATGCACATTCATATCTGTCTGGCCATGTCTGATGAAATAAATAGATGACATGAAATAATCCTTTCTTTTTTTCTGATTCTATCACCTGACGCGGGGAGTTCCTATGGAAATAATCAACAAAATAAAAAAACAAGCAGAGAAGAAAGTCGCACCGCCCTCGAAACGGTACTTAGATCCTGTCGAGAGACAAGTGATAGCAGAGAGAGAAGGAATGCGCACCGCCCTCGAAACGGTAGTCGAAGTTCTATGGAAAGAATTAACAAAATAAAAAAACAAGCAGAGAAGGGGTTCTCTGCTTGTGAAAGGGAATTGGTGACAATTCACATCGCCACCTATATATGAGGGGATATATGAGATAAAAACCGGTACGGTGGACATCGGACTTCATTTTGCAAACGACAAGTCCAAATCTCTGAAAGGGGGGATGAGATTTTATGTCCTGTATTTAATGGTAGGGGGAGTGATCCGCTACCGGTTTTTACAACTATGTTTCAGGGATCCCAACTCTTTCGGGAACGTTCCCTGAAACTGTCTATATAATACCCCGTGAATAGACGGTCTGCTTGCCAGAAGTAGAAGTTTACTGGCCAAATCTTGCATTTTTTAATTGCATGTGCTATTTTTGCTTTACATTGAATTGAAATTGCCAATATGGTGCGACAAAAACTGGGCATCAGTTATGATCTGGAAGGCAACCGGCCAGATAGGATAGGGCCGGGCATCCGAAAGATCTGGAAGGCAAATAACAGATACGACTGGACATCCGAAAGGTCTGGAGGGCAAACAAGAGATACGGCCAGATCATAACGGATGACAGGTTCAGAATAGAAAGGGAGCGTTTCCGATCCATGTATGCGATTTATCAGAATAAACCGGATTTTGAAGTTTATGTAAGATCTGTTGAGCACGTGCCCCCGCATCTGCACGAACCAATGGAATTGGTCTATCTTCGCAGCGGAAGCATGGAGATTGGCAGCGGCACCGAGCTTTTCCATATGGAAGCCGGCGATCTGGCCCTCATTTTCCCCCAGGTCATCCATCATTATCAGAATATGTCCGGAGAGGAAGGACATGCTCTTTTTATTCATTCAACGGTCGATCACTGTGCCCCTTTCCGGGATACCCTGGAGCGTTACTCTGCCAGAAATCCGGTCATTCCCAAGAACAGAATCACAGAGGACATCATTCAGGCCCTGCTCTGCCTGGAGAATCTCGATGACCGTCAGGTCTACCATGATGTCCTGATGGATTCCTATCTCCAGATCATTCTGGGAAGAATTCTTCCGATGTTCTATCTGGTTCAAAAGGATTCCATGGGAAGCGACGACCTGATCTATCGGACCGTAGAATATATCGCCCGGAATCATACAAGCGAAGTGACCCTGACCTCCATGGCAAAGGATCTCTATGTCAGTCCCTATGCCCTGTCCCGGCTCTTCTCCTCGACTTTCCATATGAACTTCAACCACTATCTGAACCAGACCCGGCTCCGTGACTTCGTCCATCTCCTTCGGCTGAGCAATCAATCCATCACCGAAGCCTGCATGAATGCCGGTTTTGACAGCCAGCGTACCATGAACCGGGTCTTCCGCGAAGAATATCATATGTCGCCCAGCGAATATCGAAGAGAATTAATCAAGAATCGCTTGCAATAGGGGGGCAGGCTTGCAATGCCTGTGTTCATTTGCGTGCAATAGGGGGACAGGCTTCCAATAGAGGGACAGACTTCCAACGCCTGTGTTTATTTATTTGGATCGTATTCATGGAAAGGTCGTTATTTAGTATGAATCATCAGCTTATTCTCGCCTCCGGCTCTCCGCGCCGGCTGGAACTTCTTCAGCAGATTGGGATCCGTCCCATCGTCATCAAAAGCCGAATCGAAGAACAGATCACCGAGTCAGACCCCGCACTTGTCGTTGAAGAACTCTCGCAGCAGAAGGCAATGGACGTGGCAGAAAATCTGGAAGAATATATGATAGAGTCATCTCTTTCAGACATGACTTCAGGCCTTAGCGAGACAAATATAGACCCTGTCCCGGTTTTCCATCCAAGTCAGGCCTTGGTCCTTGGCGCAGATACAGTAGTCGCCTGCGATGGAAAGATCCTCGGCAAACCTCATTTGCACGATGAAGCATTTCAGATGATCCAAATGCTGCAAGGAAGATATCACCAGGTATTCACAGGCGTAACACTTGTCATCCCCGGAGGCAAAGATCACAAAGATCAATTGAGAAATCAGATGACAAATGGACAGCTTCCGTTGGCGAAAGAAGGCATTCCTCAATCCAGCAGCGGTATGCTAGAATTTGACGAAAAACAAGATCGCCGGACAAGTCTGAAATTTGACGAAGAAACAGATCGCCTGACAAGTCTGAAATTTGACGAAAAAGCAGATCGCCAGACAAGTCTGAAATTCATCACCTTTCATGAGAAGACAGATGTTCATGTCATTCCTATGTCGGATGAGGAAATCCGCTCTTATGCCGATGGTTCGGAACCTATGGACAAGGCCGGTGCTTATGGCATCCAGGGGAGTTTTGGAAAGTTCATTGATCGAATTTCCGGCGATGATTATAATGTTGTTGGTCTTCCATTGGCGCGGGTTTATACAACGATCCGGGAAATCGAAGCTAAGGGCTTAGGAATGTAGTAGATCATTTTAGAAATACAGTCCTGACTACCAGCCTGCAATTTGATATCCGCTTTGTGAAAAATGAGCTATTAATGGAAAATGAAATAAGATAAACGAAGAAAAGAAAGAAGGAGATCCATGGCAGTGAATCCAACATCCATTTTTAAAATTATGCAGTTAAAGAAAAAATTTGAGGGCAATCATCCTAAGATGGCAGCATTTCTCCAAAATGTTCTCTTTAGCGGGCTTCCAGAAGGAACCGTCATCGATATCCGCGTAGAGAAACCCGGCGAAACTCCAATTGAGGCAAATATGCGTGTTACGGCAGACGATATTGAGATGGCTCAGGAATTGAAAACACTCGGACAATGATCCAAGAGAATTACTTTTAATAAAATCATATTTCCTATTGGGAATACAGCAAAAGATTCCTCTCAGTTTATGATTTGTTAATATACTAGCAAAGATTTTCTCTTTGTTTATGATTAGCTAATTTTCTTTTCAGAAACTATTAATACTCTCGGTCTATATTTCCATGTAAAATAGAGTCCATATATATAATTGTGGCAGGACAAAAAGGGTGTCAACGTAAGCCACATGCCAGTCCATACTATTTGATCAGATCTTTTTCAAAGCAGGACATGCAACGTGGCATTTCAGGCAAGCAGCAAGTCTTCTTTTTTATGAAGAAAAGAAGAAAAGCGGTATGCAACGTGGCATTACAGGCGAGCAGCAAGAGATACCTGGGATACGCATCTCGCGCAAAATTATGGGGAGGAGTCTATGACAATCTATGAGGCCGCAGAATTCAGAATTGCAACACTTGAAAAACGTGAGAAGGAGTTGCAAGAGCTTGTGCGTTCTTCTCCGCCTGGGAAATTGATTTGGGCAAGTAACAGTAAGGCTTCACCCATCGAGCGTTGGTATATCAAAGAAGGTAAAACCAGATATCTGCCAAGAAAAGAAAAAGATCTGGCTCTTGCATTACTGCAGAAGGGTCAGGCGGAGGCCGAACTCAAGGATATTGCTTCAGAAAAATATGGCCTTTCATGCCTGCTTCGTCATCCGCGTCACAATCATCTTGCAGTATTTTCTCAGCATTTAGCCTCATCCAGGCAGCTTGCATTGTTGCATCAGGGCCAAAAGAATGAGGTAAAATGGGAAGAAGCTCACTTTGAGGGAAACTCCTATCCGATTTCCAAGCCACATCGAACTTCCAATGGAGAAATTGTGAGATCAAAATCCGAGCTGTTAATCGCACAACTATTGCTTACGCATCAAATTCCTTATCGTTACGAACAAGAATTATGTTTTGGGCAGCAGAAGATTCATCCGGATTTCACAATTCTTCGGCCTTATGACCATAAAATCATTTATTGGGAGCACTGGGGAAAAATCGATGATGCACGTTATCGACAGCAATACCATGAAAAAATGGAGTTATATCTACAAAATACCATATTGCCGGATGATAACCTGATTTGCACTTACGAAACCGCGGAACGACCTTTAGACCTTGAAACTGTTGAAGAGAAGATTCAGAGATACCTCTTGATTGAATCCAGATGAAGGAAAGCATTACTATTTATTAAAGCATAAATATTTTTTCATTACATCCCCTTTGTTTTACCAGGGGGGATGTAAATTTTTGCTTATTATCCCAATTGTCGATACGAATGATGAAAAGCTTTCTACACAAAGTCCGGCCTGGCATGATATGATGACCTAGGAATAAATGCCAAAATTCGATATACGAAATCTTTTCAAAATCATGCGCTTTGAAATGAGCGCAAGACGATCCTTCTGGACATTCAAATTCGATATATGAAATCTTTTTAAAATCATGCGCTTTGAAATGATCGCAAGACGATCCTTCTGGACATTCAAATTCGATATATAAAATCTTTTTAAAATCATGCGCTTTGAAATGAGCGCAAGACGATCCTTCTGGTCATTCAAATTCGATATATGAAATCTTTTTAAAATCATGCGCTTTATGCGAGTACAAAGCAGTCATTTAAGGCTCCAATATTCGATATACAAAATCTTTTTGATTTCATGCTATGAAAATGCCTAAAAAACACGCATCATTTCAAAAAGAATTTGTATATCGAATATTTCGCCCTGAAATCAGGCATCTGAAGGTCATAAACACGCATCATTTTAAAAAGAATCTGTATATCGAATATTCCAGGCTTAGAACAGGTATTCCATGCCTATGAACTTGTTTCCCGCAAAATCGTGATTTTTGTTTTGCCTGTTTTCTGCAAATTTCTCAATTATATTTATGCTGATTTTCTCAAAATCGCTGATTGTATATCCCGGACAATAATTTCAGCATTGAGATACTCAAACATCAAGACGCTAACAAGCTGAAACTATAAAAAACACCCCATTTCGACATTCAAACTCTGCTATAATTTAACGAGAATTGCAAGAACTACCTAGCAATGGAGCAATCCGTAGCGATCACATATGGTTGTTGTTAATGGATTTTTACATCTGACATTATCTGATTGCAACAGAGCTAGAAAGCATCAAAAGAAAGATAGCCATGTCAAAAGAAATGATACCATCTGAAAACTTATCTGAAAGGCCTGCAGGGAAGGAACTCAGTTTTGACACCAACGGCGAAGCCCTCAGAAAGACAGAAACACCTGCAAAGAAAGCACCCGCCAGTCAGCTCAAGGGATCCCTTATTTTATTCTGTGCCTCCCTGATTTGGGGAACGGCATTTGTAGCTCAGTCAATCGGCGCCGAGTATGTAGGTGGACTGACTTTTTCTTCTATTCGAAGTTTTATCGGCGCGATCTTCCTGATCCCGGTGGCTATCATAGTCGAGAAGATCAGCCACCGAAAGGATGCTAAAGTCTCCGCCCTACCCGAGGATCGCACCCAGTCTTCCAAAAGCTCAAGAAACTCAGAGTCATCTCTATCTTCCAAAAGGTCAGAAAACTCAGAGTCATCTCTGTCTTACAAAATCGGCCCGGTCACCAAGGCAGAGCTGAAGGGTGGCCTGATCTCAGGAACCGCCCTTGCTGCAGCAACTATTTTCCAGCAATTCGGCATCGGAAACACCACCGTAGCCAAGGCCGGCTTCCTGACCGCACTCTATGTCATTCTAGTGCCCATCCTCGGTCTCTTCCTGGGGAGGAAAGTTCGCCCTTACATCTGGTTCTGCGCCATTCTCTCTCTGACCGGTCTCTATTTTCTCTGCCTGGCAGGGAAATCGGGCGTCGGTTTCACGCCGGGCGACATTCAGGTCCTGATCTGCGCCTTTCTCTTCGCGATTCAGATCCTGACCATCGACTATTGGTCCATGCGCTGCCGGGGCGTTGTGCTTTCCTGTCTGATGTTCTTCGTTGTCGCCATCGAATCGGGCATTCTGATGCTGATCTTCGAGCACCCGACGCTCTCCGGCATTCTGGCGGCAGGGCCCTCACTCCTCTACGTCGGCGTTTTTTCCAGTGGCATCGCCTACACCTTGCAGATCATTGGACAGAGAAATTTAAACCCTGCGCTTGCATCCCTTCTCATGTGCCTGGAATCTGTGATCTCAGCAATTTCCGGCTGGATCATTCTGGGGCAGGCCATGACAGGTAGGGAAATCTTCGGTGGCAGCCTCATGTTCCTAAGTATTGTCCTGGCCCAGGTTCTGCCTATTTTGCGTAAGCCTAGCAGGTCCTGATGCTCTTTTCCGAAAAGCCGACTGGCTTACTTGCTTTGTGTAAGCGGTGGCATCAGTCACCAGCATGAGCCAAGACAAAATGGCTCGTTGCAATGGCTTTCTTGCGTAAGCGTAGGATCCGTCACAGTAAGGATCAAGTCCTGTGGCATCGAACGCTTTCCATCTGAGATCGGCGATCTTTATCCCTCCACCTTCAGCATCCGATAACCGATGCCGATATGGGTCTGGATAAAGTGCTGCGATCCTTCCTTGTCTTCCAGCTTTTTTCGAAGATTTGCCATGAAAACACGAAGAGATGCCATCTCGCTCTCCGCGGACTCACCCCAGATTGCCTTCGTAATATAAGAATAGGTCAAAACCTTGCCTTCATTATGAGAAAGCAAGGTAATAAGCTTGTATTCGATCGGTGTCAGATGAAGCTCTTTTCCATCCAAAGTTACGGTCTCCGCCGCATAATCAATGACAAGACTTCCGTTCGTGAATACCGGTGACTCCTTTGCCGCCTGTCTCAAGAAAGGAAGCCGCCGCAGGGACACACGGAGCCTGGCCAGAAGTTCCTCCACAGAAAAAGGCTTTGTCAGATAATCATCCGCGCCAGCATCAAGCGCTTCAATTTTATCCGCTTCCTCGCTTCTTGCACTGATCACAATGATGGGAAGTTCAGACCAGCTCCGCACCTTCCGGATTACTTCCACACCATCCATGTCCGGAAGTCCCAAATCCAGAAAAATCACATCGGGACTGTGGCTTGCCGCCTGCATAACTGCGTTCTGTCCGTTTCCGGCCGTAAGCGTGTCATAGCCATACATTTTCAAAGCTGTGGTGATCAGATTCTGCACCGATGCATCATCTTCTACCACCAGAATCGTTGCTTTCGGCATTTCTTCCAGGCCTCCTTCTGATCAGTCGGTTCTTTCCTCTTGCTTCATACCCCAGGCATCTGCCCGACGCTGTCCAACATCCAAAACTTCATACCTCAGGCATCTGCCCGACGCCATCCGACAGCCAAAACTTCCTACTCCAGGCATCTGCCCGGCGACGTCCGACAGCAAAAACTTCATATCTTAGGCATCCACCCTGCGCCATCCGACAGCCAAAACTTCCTACCTCAAACATCCGCCCGAACCTCCTCTGCCGGGATGGTAAAGCGGAAGATACTGCCATGCGGGGCATTGTCTTCATACCAAATCCTGCCGCCGTGCGCCTGGACAATGACCTGGCACAAGGCCAAACCCAGACCAAGACTTCGACTGCTGTCTGCCACCGTTTTCTTCCCGGTATAGAACATTTCAAAAATATGCGGTCGATCCGACTCAGACAAGCCCGGTCCATCATCAATGACAGAAATCTGAATCATCCCAGCCGATGGATTCAAAGTTGATTGATCTACATTGGTATTGGTCGGCAATGTTGGTATATGCCGGGCAGGAATCTTCTCCGCTGTGATCCTGATCGATGATCCCGCTGGCGTATACTTGACCGCATTATTCACGAGATTGACCAGAACCTGAATGATCAAATGTGCATCCATTTTTCCAAGAAGGACCTCCGATGGTTCTTCTATGGAAAACTTATGTTCCGAAAGTTTCCTGCTGCAATGCCTTCCTGCCTCCTCCATGACTTCATTTACGAATTCCACAGAAGTATGGATCCTGGTCTGGCCGTCCTTCAGCCGGGTAATGGACAAAAGATTTTCCACCAGTCCCTCCAGCCACATAGAATCATCATAGATGTTGGTATAGAGATTCTTTCTGGAGAAATCATCCATCCGGTCCGCATCCGAGAGCAAAAGACTCGCCGTTCCGGAAATCGAAGTCAAAGGCGTCCGTAAATCATGTGAAATGGAACGAAGCAGGTTGGCCCGGAACTGTTCATTTTTGGCCATCAACATAGCCTGCTCCTTCTCCTGCTCGTTCCTCTTGTTCTCCAAAGCAATTCCGGCTTCACCGAGAATGGCGATGACCATGCTCTCTTCATAAGTATCCAGTTCATTGTCCCGAACATCGATTCCAACGACACCGAAAACCGCCTGATTCAGGCGAATTGCCATATAAACGCAGACCGAATCCGGGAAAGTATCCGTTCCCCGCCCGGTCTTTTCAGCCATTTGGAAAGCAGATTCTGCCGCCTTGGTCTCCATTTCCGGAGAAAAATCGAGTCCCTCCTCTTCATTCGACAGAAAAATTGCAGGGCCACTCTTTAAACTTTCCTTGTCCCGATAGAGGATCAAATTCCGATGGAGCAGGCGGACCAGCTGCTTGGCCGTGATATCCTTGATCTCTTCCTGGCTTTTACATTTCTCCAAAAGCTTGTTCGTATCGTAGAGGACCCCGATTCGAAAGACCATGCGTGAGGAATCGCGTGCCTCTTTCCGAAGCCTTGCTGCCAAAACTCCGGTCAGGAGGGCAATCAGAAACATGATCGCAAAGGAAACCGTGTAACGGCTGTCATAGGCATGCAAGGTGAATTCCGGCGCCGTGAAAAGGTAATTATAGATCACGACGCTGAGTACCGCTGCCAGGATGCTGTAGACCAGCCTTGCCGTCCAGACCGAGATCAGGAAGACGAAGAAAATGTAGAGCACGACGATATTCGACTCCACGCTGTTGATCATTTTCAGGCCCCAGCAGATGGCAGAACACAGACCAAGCATGGAAAGGAGAAAGAGGATGTCACCCAGCCGCTTTCGAACCGTCATCTTATCATTCACCGGTGGAATGACCGAATCCATAGAAGGGTTCTTTCGTCTCCCGGTCAAGATATTTCTGAAAAATTCATCCTTCATAACGATCCTCTGCTTTCTCCCACGATCTCACGAGCTCGGAGCCTGCCAGCCGGCATGATCGATCCCTTAAGATTCTCCCATACCAGATCACATGGTCCCGTGTTTCCCGGGCAAATGCCATTTATTGTGTTTTTTATGGTAGTCTCTTTTGATTCTGCCGTCAAATAAAGACCAAATATGATCGCCGGTGAGGTCCACCATCACAAGGATTACCAAAAACGTTATTAACATGAAGACCTTCATAACGCTTCCTCCTTCTATGATAAGCATTGACTGCTTTCCCTCAGATTTTAAAGCACTTCTGCACGTCTTTATTTAATCCGAGAACCAAAAGAGTTTCCCCCGCTTCAAAAACCGTCTCGGGCATGATATTCATATCGATCTTTTCATTTTGCTTAATGGCCAGAACGTTGATCTGGAACTTCTTACGGAGGTCCAGTTCTCCAACCGTCTTCCCATCCCAGGAATCCGGAACAGACACTTCAAAGATGGCGCAGTCATCATCAATGGCAAAGTAATCGAAAACATGGTCGGAGCTGTAGCGGATGGCTGCCCATCTGGCGATCTGCTGCTCCGGAAAAACGACTTCATCCGCCCCGTTCCGCTTCAGGAATTTTGCCTGGACTTCACTTGCTGCTCTTGATACAACGACTTTTCCGCCCAGTTCCTTGACCAGAGAGGTCGTTTCCAAAGAATCCTGGAAGCAGTCGCCGATGGCGATAAAACATAGATCGTAATTCCGGATTCCTAAGGACTTCAGGAATTCCTCATCCGTACTGTCCCCGATCCTGGCATTCGTCACATAAGGCATGATCTCATTGACCCGCTTTTCATTTCGGTCAACTGCCATCACTTCATGATTCAGCTCTCTTAATTTCATTGCAACATTTTTTCCAAAACGGCCAAGGCCAATAAGTAAAATCGATTTCATTTTGTTACCTCCTGAATGACTCCTATGAACCCGGTGCTTTCGACTGGGCCAGGGCTTTTTTACACCAATGAACCCGGTGCTTCCGACTGGGCTAGGACTTATTTTTTAGCTCCAATGCTTCCTTCTGGCTTCGGGCTATATTTTTTCTCCAATGCTTCCTTCCGGCTTCGGGCTATATTTCATCAGCCGACGGTGATCCGGCCCTCCGGCAGCCTTCCACTATTCATACCCTTATCAGAGACTGCCGCAAAGATCAGGGTCAGACCTCCGACGCGTCCGATGTACATAAGCAGGACCAGGATGCCCCTGGAAAGAAGCGTCAGCCCCGGTGTAATTCCCATGGTCAATCCAACGGTTCCAATGGCCGATGCGGTTTCGAAGAAGCAGGTCAATAAAGGCAGACCCTCCACACGGCTTATGATCATGCCACCCAGAGCAGAGAGCGAAGTATAAAGCAGAAGAATCGCGCCGGCATTCTGAATCGTCGACAGAGGAATTCTCCTCTGGAAGAGATCTGCGTCTTTCTTCTGGCGGAAAACTGCGCCTGCTGAGGAGAAAAGCACCGCGATCGTCGTGGTCTTCATTCCTCCGGCCGTTGATGCCGGTGAACCGCCGATCAACATCAGGATGATGAGAAGGAAGATGCCGATCTCACTCATTTTCGCAAGGTCCGCCGTATTAAAGCCTGCCGTTCTCGGTGTCACCGACTGAAAGAGGGAAAGCCAGATGCGCATTCCCTTCGGTCCTCTGGTAAATTCGCCAAAGTAGAAGTAAATGGCAGGAATCGCGATCAAAATCGCGGTCACCGTCAGAACGACCTTACTCTGCATGCAGTAGCGTTTCAGATGGAATCCGTTGATTGCAATATCCATCCAGGTCAGAAAGCCGATCCCTCCGATGATAATGAGGGCCATGATCGTAATATTGATCAGGGGATTTCCCGCAAAAGCCGTCAGGGAAGAGAACTTCCCGCTCCCGCCCATCAAGTCAAAACCGGCGTTACAGAATGCGGATATGGAATGGAAAAAGGAATACCAGATTCCCTTTGCCAGGCCAAAACGTGGAATAAAGACCGGCATCATGGCCAGTGCGCCGATGGATTCACAAGTAAAAGTCGTCATGAGAATAAAGCGTGTGAACTTCACGATCCCGCTGATCTGCGGAGCCGAGATCGACTCTTGCATAATATTCCGTTGGATCAGACCGATCTTCTTTCCGGAAACGATAGCCAGTGCTATGGCTACCGTAACAACGCCCAATCCGCCGATCTGGATCAGTGCTAAGATTACCACCTGACCGAAGGGTGTCCAGAAAGTCGCTGTGTCCCTTACCACAAGTCCTGTCACACATACTGCAGATGTTGCCGTAAAAAGAGAGTCCGAGAAGCTTGCCGATCCTGCTCCCCTGCTGGCAAATGGCAGCATAAGAAGCAGGGTCCCCGCTATAATCACCAATAAAAATCCAAGAATGATCACCTGTACGGACTTCAGGTGCTCCAGTTTCATCACAAATTTTCTCATAATATATCTTCTCTATGTACCGCCATCGTCAATAGACTTTGCTGTCTTTCGATGACTTTGTTATCCATCTTTCAAGAAGATTATCCGATATTTTTTATAAAGAAGGTGTTAATGTTCCTCTTGTGATATAAAGATTTTGTTAAGATGGATCAGCAGGGGGAATCCATTCGAAATCTATTCGATAGCCGCTCAGTTGTCTATTTATCTTAAGAGAAAGTGATTTTGGAAAATATGATAGCGAGAAGTTGTAAATTGCCTGATTGGGGGTCTCTTATCGTATTAGAAAGCAAGTGCAAAAAATCCGATAGTGAGAAGCTGTAAAATCGCCTGATTTTGGGTCTATTATCGTAATAGGAAGCAAGTGCAAAAAATCCGATAGTGAATTCAATGATTCACTATCGGATTTTAAAATAAGTACTATGATTACGATATTTTGCCTTATATCAGCACTATTTCCGATCTGACACTATCGGATATTAGGAAAGTAGTCTGTATTACGATATTTGGTCTCTAATTGATTCATCTGAATGCTTTAAATGAGGTCATCCGCCTCCTGCTCGACGACACCTTCCTCTCCGTCACTGGTCTCGGCTTCTACTTCCTTGATCACACATTCATTTCCGGTGATGAGCCAGGTTTCGCCGGAGCCACAGTATGGACAGATCTTCCCATACTTTACAGTCTCGTAGTTTTTCTCGCAGTTACTGCAGAATGTGATTGCTTTAATGGTTTCCAACTTTAATGTAGAATCCTTTAGCAAAGGATGTCTTCCCTTAAAGTAATCCCAGCAGTCGGTGAAATAATCCGTCATGATCCCGGATACCTCCCCAACAGCCAGGGTTACTGAACCGTATTTTGTGATATGGTTTTTCTCTGCGGCCTCATCCAGCGTATCTGCCAAATGAAACACGATTCCCATTTCATGCATACTTTTGTCCCTCTTACATTCAGACAAAGCACAAGGTCTATTCGAAATTCACCGGAATGTCAGGATCCCGTTCATGATTTCCTGCCCAACCCGACAGACAGAGCGTCACTTCTTCCAATCCGAAACTTCGTTCCGAAGATACTCTTCGAAGGCATCCATACCCTCTCCGGTCTTTGCGGAAACCGGGAAGATCTTGATCTTCGGATTTAATTGCAGTACACGCTCCTTACATTTCTCCATATCGAAGTCGAAGTAGGGAAGTGCGTCAATCTTTGTGATGACAAGTGCATCGGATTCCTGGAACATCAGCGGATATTTCAGCGGCTTGTCGTCTCCTTCCGGAACAGACAGGATCATCACCTTCCGACCGGCACCGGTATCAAACTCTGCCGGACAGATCAGATTTCCAACATTCTCCAGGAAAATGAGGTCCAGGCCTTTCCTTCCCATGGCATTCAGAGCCCGCTCTGTCATGCCGGCATCCATGTGACACATCCCATCGGTATGGGCTTGAATAGAAACCGCGCCATAGGACTCGATTTTCAATGCATCCACATCAGAAGCGATATCCGCTTCCATGACGCCGATCTTCATTTCTTCCTTGAGATCCGTCACGGTCTTGGAAAGAAGGGTTGTCTTTCCGGATCCGGGCGAGGACATCAGGTTGATCAGCAGTGTGCCCTGCTTCTTCATTTCCAAACGAAGGGCGTCCGCGTCGCGGTCATTGGACTCCGTAACGGATGCGTTCAATTCAATTACTTTCATGTCTTTCTCCTATATAACAAGCTCTGACCTTATTCACTATCTGCGGCACTCTTGGCACGGTCACAGTTTTCTCCTATGTAACAAGCTCTGACCTTATTCCGATTCTTATCCGACTGAAATTTTAATCTACTGCTTTCTTAATTACTTCCTGACCTCTTCGATGGCAGCAGTCAGCCAGGCAATCCAGGCGTCAAAATTAATTACTTCCTGGTCTCTTCGATGGCAGCGGTCAGCCAGGCGATCCAGGCGTCAAAATTAATTACTTCCTGGTCTCTTCGATGGCAGCGGTCAGCCAGGCGATCCAGGCGTCAAAACCATCGCCGGTCTTCGCAGAAAGCGGCAGGACTTCCATCTCGGGATTCAGTTCTCTGACATTCTTCTTCAACCGATCCAGATCAAAATCGAAGATCTCCCGGGTATCGTATTTATTGATGAGAAGCACATCGCCAACCGTAAACATCAGAGGATATTTCAAAGGCTTGTCATCACCCTCAGGCACGGACAGGATCACTACTCTCTTGTTGGCTCCGACATCAAACTCCGCCGGGCAGACCAAATTGCCGACATTTTCCAGGATCACAAGATCCAGATCATCGAGGCCCAGTCCCTCTAAGCCCCGTTCCGTCATATCGGCATCCATGTGGCAGGAGCCTCCGGTATGAAGCTGAATAGCCTTGGCTCCGGCATCGGAAACGGCCTTGGCATCGACATCACTGTCCACATCCGCCTCCATGACACCGATCCGATAACGATCCTTCAAAGCCTGAATGGTCCGAACCAGTGTCGTTGTCTTTCCGGCACCCGGAGAAGCCATGAGGTTCACCAGGAAAACGCCCTTGTCCGACAGTTTCTTTCTGACAAGGGCTGCCACCTTATCATTGTCTTCAATTACTCTCTCCTTGGTCTCAAGGATTTCAAATGCACGATCACTCATATGTTCTACTTTCTAATGATTTCCTAAGGATCATTGCTCACTCGGATACTCCGAATGTCTTCTCAGCTTTGTCTTTATGATTCCCTAAGGATCATTGCTCACTCGGATACTCCGAATGTCCTCTCAGTTTTGTCTTTATGATTGCCATGGTCCGCTTAGGCATATAGGCCTTGACGGCGTCCATCATCTGTTCTGCCTTATACATGTCAGAGCAATGTGGCAGGTCACGTGTCAGATGGATGGCATCAAATTCACAGCGGGTGGTGCAGAGTCCGCAGCCAATACACTTATTGAAGTCGACTGTGGTTGCGCCGCACTTTAAGCAACGATTGGCCTCGGTTTTCACCTGCTCTTCCGAAAGTGGCAGGCGGAGATCCTCAAACGACTTCGCTGCCGCCTGGATCAGCTCATCACGGCTCAGACCGGACTGGTCTACATTTCCGAACTCGCGAGGCAGACGCATGCCCGGGGTCTGGCGGCTGGCGTTGTCATAGCTTTCGATCCGGATATCGTCGCGGTCGAGCTCGATGAAATTCCGAAGGTTCCGCCCGATGGTCAGGGACTGGCCCGGATGTACGAAACGGTTGATGGAAACCATGCCCTCACGGCCGTCCGCAATCGCATCGATAGCAAAACGAGCACCGTGGTTGATGTCACCGCCGACGAAAATGTCCGGTTCTGCCGTTTGCAATGTCACCGGATCTGCCTCTGCCGTTCCGTTCCGACGGAGCTTGACCTTCGTGCCTTCCAACAGATCACCCCACTCGGCGGACTGGCCGATCGCCATGAGAACGTGGCTGCAGGGGATCTCCTTCTTTTCGGATTCGTCATACTGCGGATTGAAACGGCCGCTCTCGTCCTTGACGCTGGTGCACTTCTTGAATACGATCGAAGTTACGCTTCCGTCCGGACCCTTTCGGATCTCAGCCGGGCCCCAGCCATTCATAAGCTCGATTCCTTCCGCCAGGATCTCCTCCACTTCGTCCTTCGCGGCCGGCATCTCGTCCCGGCCCTCCAGGCAAAGCATGGTGACATGGCCTCTGCTGCAGCGAAGCGCCGTTCTTGCCACATCGGCTGCGACATTTCCGCCGCCGACAACAACAACATCGCCGTCCAGTTGAACCGGATCCGCAGTCTTGTCGGTCGACAGACCACTGCCGGTTGCCAGGTTTACACGTTTTAAGAAATGTACACCAGACTCTACTCCGCTGGCATCTTCGCCAGGAACCCCGGCCAGTCGACCGCCCTGCAGGCCGATTGCAATAAAGAAGGCCTTATATCCCTCTTCGCGGAGTTTCTCAATGGTTACATCCTTACCGACTTCGACACCGCACTTGATCTCGGCGCCCATCTTCTGAACCAGCTCGATTTCCGAAGCCAGAACATCCTTTTCAAGGCGGAAGTTCGGAATTCCGTTTAAGAGCATACCGCCCGGACGGTCTTCCTTTTCAAAAATCGTCACCGGATAGCCTTCCTTCCGTAAGAACCATGCGGCGGTAAGGCCTGCCGGACCGGCGCCGATCACTGCGATCGGATACTTGGTCCACTGATTGCCTTCGCCATTCTCCGAAGGTTCCAGGAAGAGATCCGGATTCTTTCTCTCATACTGAGCCAGGAATTTCTTGATCTCATCGATTGCCACCGGGCGGTCGATGGTGCCGCGGGTGCAGCGGTCCTCGCAGCGCTTGTTGCAGACGGCGCCACAGACTGCAGGAAATGGATTGTCCTGACGGATCAGACGGACAGCTTCCTCATAACGGCCTTCGGCAGCCATGCGGACATAGCCTTGCACGGCAATATGAGCCGGGCAGGCGGATTTACAGGGAGATGTTCCGGAATCATAGCACTGAATTTGGTTGTTATCCCGGTAATTCCGATCCCACTTGTCCTCGCCCCAGACATGGTCATCCGGCAGCTCATGCACGGGATACATGACCTTGGAGCCGTCCTTATGGCAGAGTTTCTGCCCAAGCTTGGCTGCTCCGGCCGGGCAGACCTCTACACACTTACCGCAGGCAACACACTTTTCTGCATCGACATGCGCCCGATAAGCGCTCCGGGACATGTTCGGCGTATTGAATAGCTGGGAGGTCCGCAGTCCGTAGCAGCTTCCCGGGGAGCAATTGCAGATACCAACGATCCGGTTAGGTCCGTCAAGGTTTGTGATCTGATGAACGTGGCCCTTTCTTTCACCTCGTTCAATGATCTCCAGGGCTTCTTCTCTTGTAATATATTCGGCGTCCTTTCCGCTTTCTACCAGAAACTCGGCAATGTCGCCGACGCCGATGCACATTTTCCCTTCGATATCGCCAACGCCCTCGCCACGGATCCTTTGCGCTTTCCGGCAGGCGCAGACCATCTTACAGAACTTGTCATATTTATTAAGCCAATGAGAAAGGTGCTCGACATCCACAGACTGAGAGCTTGCATCAATGGCACTTTCTACCGGGATAACATGCATGCCGATACCGGCACCGCCCTGGGGAACAAGCTTTCCAGCCATAGCAACCGGTTCCTGAGGAGCCAGGTTGAACATGGTGGCGACCTCCGGATGCTCATCGCAAAGAGTCGGATGCTCGACCATATACTCTCCGGAGCCGACAACCCATTTGGGGATCATGTATTGAATATGTTGGTCTGCATTGTCCCGGTTCTGCTCAAGGATACCGATCCAGAGGAGATGGTCGATGACCTTCTGGGTCTCTTCCACAGACATACCGTTCTTCTCTGCCAGCCACTTGGTGGTCCGGCCAACCCGGCGCTCCTCAAAACTCAGCATGAATTTCACTTCATCCTTGGTCAGAAGACGATCCAGAATCCAGAAATCCATGTGGTTTTCCTTCATCCCGCCCGGCAGCTTCCGCGGGATCGAGTCCGTGATCAGCTGAGCCAGCTTTGTAACAAGCTTCTTTTTCTCCGGATCATCGCAATGATAGTCCTCCGTCGGGAAATCACGCTCATTGACATGCAACTTCGGATTTACTTCTTTTACCATAATTACCCCCTGATATCATACTTTCTGTGTGACTGACTTGCAGGAACGCGGCTTGCAAATCTTGTTGATTGCAGGAACTGCGGCTTACAAATCTTGTGGATTGCCGGAACTGCAGCTTGCAAATCTTGTGGCTGCCGGATCTGCGGCTTGCAAATCTTGTGACTTGCCGGAACCGCGGCTTGCAAATCTTGTGACTTGCCGGAACTTCTGATATGCGTGACAATTGACACGCATTTATGATTACAAATATTCTACATATTAGCCTGACTAATTCTATTATACACAGTCATATAGGAAATGGAATTGCAAGAGTAGTTTTGTTTTTTGCATATTCGTTAATAAATTCACGAAGTTTGTTACTGCCTGCGAACTTAGGAAAGAATCAGTGCTATGGCCTTTGGTCCTTTGAAATTGGAATATCTTAAAAGCAATCATGTCTTGAAAATCAAGTGCTATGACGATATCCACACCCTCTTATCTCTGGTTGACTATCCTATTTTTCAAGAAACTCTTGTCTCACGATATTTACCTTCTTGCGGATTAACATCTCTGCCCACAATATTCGATATATGAAATCTTTTCAAAATCATGCGTGTTTCTTGCCCGAAAACAACCCTTTTCTGCCAGCAATATTCGATATATGAAATCTTTTCAAATTCATGCTATAAAAACGCCCAAAAAACATGCATGAAATCAAAAAGTTTCTGTATATCGAATTTCCAGGCCTGTTTCCTGCCTAAATGCCAGCAAAAACACGCATGAAATTAAAAAGATTTCATATATCGAATTTCCAGGCCTGTTTCCTGCCTAAATGCCAACAAAATCACGCATGAAATCCAAAAGTTTCTGTATATCGAATTCCAAGACCTGTTTCAGACCCTCTTGTCCGTCAGCAACCCGATCAGCTTCCCTCAGACCCTCTTGCCCCTCAGCAACCCGACCAGCTTCCTTCAAACTTTCTTATCCATCAGCCGCCCGGCAAGTTCCAGCAAGATCCCCGCAGCAAGCTCATTCTTGACCGGCAGGTCATATTCTGCCGGAAAAAGGCTGCCCGCCCGCTCTCTCGTTTCCTCCGGCAGTTCCAAAAGATTCGTCTTCACATTCAGCCCAATCCCGATCACTACCCATTGCAGTAGACCGGACTCAAACTCATATCCCGACTCCGTAAGAATTCCGCCGACTTTTTTGCTATCCAGATAGAGATCGTTCCTCTGCCAGGTCAGTTTCTTCCCTGTCACACGAAGAACGCCGGCACAGGTAGCTGCAAGCGAGCGAGTCATAATTTCCTTTGGATCAGAAATTGCCAGGTAGACTGCTTGCTTTCCGGAATCTTCTTCTAAATCTTCTGCCGCAAGATTTCCTGCATTCTCTTCCTGCGCATCCCCTGCCGCCAGAGTTCCTGCATTCTCTTCCTGCACATCCCCTGCCGCCAGAGTCCCCTCCTTTGCCTGAACACTCATTCCTTCCGTATATGGCCTAAGTAGAAGTGAGAAATATAGACCACCCGCAGGGCTTGCAAACGCATTCGTCATTCTGCCTCTGCCGGCAGTCTGCCGATCCGCCAAGATGACCGTCCCGCTTTCTGCGCCGGCAATAGCCAGACGCTTCCCTTCCTGATTTGTGGAATCTAATTCTTGAAAGACATGAAGATGAAAAGCAGGAAGACTAGCTAAAGCTGAAAATTGGTACAAAGACGCCGCATTCCTTACCGGGGCAGACAAGTTCCACAGGCAAGTTTTGATTTGCTCTCCCTCAAGAAGATCCGGTTCCGCCTGCAGACAATAACCCTTTCTTGTCTCGGCATCGATCAAATATCCCTCTGCCCGAAGAGACCGAACCGCCTTCCAGATCGCATTTCTGGACAAGCCCAGGCGGTCCCCGATTTCTTCACCCGAGAGGAAGGATTTCTTATTTTTCTGAAGAATTGCTTTTACAGCTCCCTTCGAAGTCGACATACATTTGCCCCCCTCGTCGCAACTCAACGTAGCCCGGCATTCATACTTCCGGTCTGGTAACCTACCAGATCCATCGTCACATTAATAACTCCCAATCTATGAAAACATCACTCAACGCAGCCCGGCATTCATACTTCCTGTCTGGTAACCCGCCAGATCCATCGTCACATAGGTAAAGCCCAAGCTATGCAAATGCAGGTTCACCTTCCGCCGGATTTCCGGGCTCGCCAGCCGCGGAATCGCATCGATCGGCACCTCGATCCGCGCAATAAAATCCGAATCCCCATGAATCCGGACGCGCAGCTGGTCGAAGCCCAGATCCAGAAGAAATTGCTCCGCCAGATCCACCATACGAAGCTTCTGGTCAGAAATCGTCTCTCCATAGACAAAACGCGACGACAGGCAAGCAAAGCTCTGCTTCCGGTAAGTTTTCAAGCCCAGCATCTTCGACAGTTCCCGGATCTCCGCCTTGTTCAGACCGGCCCGCCGCAAAGGGCTTAAGACCCCAAGCTCCTCGACCGCCTTCAGGCCCGGCCTGAAATCGCCATTGTCATCCATATTGGATCCTTCCAAAATGTAGACCTTCTCCCCATCGGCCTCTTTTTGGGCCAGCTTACCGATTTCCGTAAAAAGTTCCTTCTTGCAGAGATAGCAGCGATTGGTCGGATTCTGGCGAAAACCCGGAAGATCCAATTCTTCCGAATCGGTATAAAAATGACGGATGCCCTCTTCCCGGCAGAAATCATCGGACTCTCTGAGTTCTCGTTCCGGAAAAGACTTCGATTTAGCGGTTACAGCGATTGCCCGATCACCAAGCTGGTCGTGGGCTACCTTTAATAAAAGAGTCGAGTCCACGCCGCCGGAGAAGGCGACTGCCACCCGGCCAAGGGAGCGGATGTCATCCTGTAAGTCCTGATATTTCTCGGCCAGAGGCTTGTCTGTCTGCCCTTCTTTTGTCACCTTTGCCGGGTCGATCCGGTATTCCTCCAGAACATTTCTCTTTATCATCCAAGATCCTCTTTTGATGTCTGTGTCTATTGTCATGACTGTCACTTGCTGCGATGAACTCTCCGACCAATACTTCGTATTTGAAGTCGGAGCTTCCTGCTTCAACCACTACTGCGTTCCTGACAAGTTACCTTGTCGGCTCGTCTTATACAAGGTCCACAAGCGTAAATTCCCGTATTCCCTACGGTATTTTCTATATGTAAAGAAGAGGCTATCATCCTCACGGTTAAACCTACAGGTTTTCTCGCCCACATGGGTTATAAAAAGTAACCCCTCGCCTTACCGTCTTACGCTTCCGCCTTCCAAGCTTCCACAGCAGTTTTCAGCCGCTTCATGCCTTCTACAACGATACTCCGCGGGCAGGCCAGATTGATTCGGAGGTAAAATTCGCCTCCCTTGCCGTATTGCTCGCCATTCGACAGGAAGAGGCCGGTCTTTTTCCGGATATAAGAAGCCAGGGGTGTTTTGCTTCCATAATTATGGTCCGTTTCGTCATTAGATCCATCCGAAGCCTTCGAAGAATTCCCAACAAAATTCGTCGCTCCAAACAGTTTCTTTCCGAACCCCACGGTCTTAAGTTTTCTGCCGTCGATCCAGAGGAGATAGGTCGCCGGGCCGCTGGCAACCGAGAGCTCCGGGATCTCCTTCTCGATAAAATCCCTGACGTAAGCCTTATTCCCGGCAACATAGGCCCGCAGCTGATCCAGCCAGTCTCCGCACTCGTTAAAGGCCGAAACCGCCACATCGACTGCGAAGGCATTCGGTTCGCCGCACTCGTCGGTATTGAGGCCACGGTCTACCTTATGCCGGAGAAAAGGATCCGGCACCGAGATTGCCGACGTCTGAAGACCCGCGATATTAAAGCACTTGGTCGGGGCCAGGCAGGTGATACTGATGTCCCTGCAGACGGGCGAAGCCGCTGCGAAGGGAATATAGGCCGTTCCCGGATCTGTCAGATCACAATGGATCTCGTCCGAAACGACGATGACATGGTTTTCCTTTGCCAAATCGCCGATTCGCGCCAGCTCTTCCCGGGTCCAGATGCGTCCGACCGGATTCTGCGGATTACAGAGGAACATCATGGTTGTCTGCGGATCCGAAAGACGGCGCGCAAGATCCTCCCAGTCGATGTCATAAGTCCCGTCCTCGCGGCGGATCAATTCTGACTCGTTGACCACACGGCCGCTATTCAGGACAGAATTGTAGAAAATATTGTAAACCGGCGTCAGGAAAACGACCTTTTCCCCCGGTGTCGTCAGCTTTCGGACAACACTGGACATGGTCGGCACGACCCCGGTCGAAAATATCAACCAATCCTTTTCCATGGTAAATCCATGCCGGTCTCTCCACCAATCGATATAGGCCCGGTACCAGCGATCCGGCAGGAAGCTATAGCCGAAAATGCCTTGCTCAATCTTCCTTTTCATGGCCTCGCGAATCGGCGGTGCCGCCTCGAAATCCATGTCGGCGACCCACATGGGCAGTTCTCCGGGCTTGGTAATATCCCATTTAATGCAGTCCGTGCCACGCCGGTCTACGATTTTGTCGAAGTCATAGTTCATATATATTTTTCACTTTCTGTCTTTGTATCGAATTGTTCCATTCATATCATATTGCCGAATTTCCCGGCAAAGCTTGATTGGCCAAGCCCTGTCACAGCTTTTTCTCCAGCTCCTTTACGACATCCCTCAGAACGCCGTCTTCAAAAGGATTCTCAAGACCAACCTCCTTCAAAAGATCGGTGAAAAATTGCGATGCAGACAGGCGGCAAAGCTTGAGATAGCTCTCCCAGGCGCCCTTGAAATCCCGGTCCATCCAGTTCTTGTACTGGAGGGCATCGGTGCCGGCAATACAGTAATCAATATAATAAAGCGGGCAGTCATAGATATGATGCTGCTTCTGCCAGAAGCCGCCCTCCTCGAAATAGGCATTTCCTCTATAATCCAGATGGGGCTTGTACTGGCGCTCCAGATCCCGCCAAACGGCCCGGCGTTCCTTGGGCGACAGGCCTGTATCCTGGTAACAGATTTCCTGGAATTCATCGACCATGGTTCCGTAAGGAATGAAGATCACAGCATCTTCAAAATGCATTTCCCGATAGTCATTGGCCCGGTCTCCGAAGAAGAGTTCCATCCATGGCTCGGTGAAAAACTCCATGGACATGGAATGCGTCTCAGCGGTTTCCATGGTGATATCCCGGTGCTCGCGGATGGGGTCCTCGTAGGCGAGATAGCCCTGGAAGGCATGGCCGCACTCATGGGTAATGACGTCCACATCCCCGCTCGTTCCATTGAAATTGGCGAAAATGAAGGGCGATTTGTAATCAGGAATGTCGGTCATGTAGCCGCCCGTCTTCTTGGTCTTCCGGCCTTCAACATCGAAAAGCTCGTTGTCGCACATGAAGTTCATGAAGTCTCTGGTTTCCGGTGACAGCTCGCTGTACATTTTCCGGCCCTTTTCGAGAATCTCCATGGGACTTCCGATGGGCGCCGGGTTCCCATTTGTGAAATATACACCCTCATCGATATAAGTAAGATGTGAAAGTCCCAGCCGCTTTCTCCGCTTTTCATGCTGCTTCTCTGCGAAGGGAACCATGTCCCTCTTGACCTGCTTTCGGAATTCCTGCATATCCGACCGGCTGTAGCAGTTCCGATTCATCCGGGCATCGCCGAGAGGCAGATAGTTCTCATGTCCCATGGCCTGGCCCTGGGCCGTCCGGTTCTTGACTAATTTGTCATAGATATCATCAAACTCCTCGACATGAGAAGCCAGGAAATCCGAATACTTGTCCCAGGCTTCCTTCCGGACATTGCGGTCTGCTGAATGAAGATAAGGCGTCATCAGAGAAAGATTCAGAGTCTCGCCCTTCCAGTCGATCTTTGCGGTTGCCAGAAGCTTGTTGTAGACAGCCTCGAGCTTTTTCTCCTCTGCCATTAAGCCTAAGATTTTGTCATCCACAGTCTTCTGGGCAATTTCGATATTCTTAAAAGCCACCGGCCCGATCTTCTCTTCGAGATAGGGTCTGAATTTGGACGTCAAAAGCTTCTTCTGATAATCGACGATCAGTTTCTCGAAGATGGGCTCGTGCTCGTCGGAGAATTCCTGCTCCTTCTCATAATAGGGATCGGTCATATCGCCGTCGTTTCGGATCATACAGATTTCCCGCATGGTGCGGACCCTGTCTGTGATCTCGTAAAAACGCTCGTGGACCCGGAAGGCCTCCTCGCCGGACTTTGCATTGTTCAGGTCCTCGCCAAGCTTCTGAAAATCCTTCTTCAACTGGTCAAAATCCACCCGTTCGTAGGGCATATCACTGAATTTCATATCGTTTTCTCCAAATATCTATTCCTTTGGCATCGCCAGGAATCTGCTACTTCAGCATGTTCATAGATCTATGCCTTCAACATTTTCATGCATCTATTACCTCAGCAGTTTCATAGATCTATTCCTTCAGCATTTCCATAGATCTATTCCTTCAATTACTTCAGCATCTCCGGCATAACCATGGCAGCCGTCATTTCTTCGTAGGTTTGTGGCTTGACCATCCACTCGGCCCTGCCATTCTTCACAAGAAGGACGCCCGGTGTCGGATTGGAGTTATAGTTCATTGCCATGGAATAGCCATAGGCACCGGTTGAAAACATAGCCAGGATGTCGCCTGCCTCAGCTTTCGGTAAGGAATAATCCTTTAAGAGGATGTCGCCTGACTCGCAGTACTTGCCGCAAACCGTGACCTTCTCCGTTCGCTCGGCATCGGCCTTGTTGGCAAGAACGGCATCATAGTTCGCCTGATAAAGGGCAACCCGGATATTGTCGCCCATGCCGCCATCGATGGAAACATATTTCCGAAGGCCGGGGATATCCTTGATCTGGCCTACCTTATAGAGGGTAATGCCAGCCTCGGCAACGATCGAACGTCCCGGCTCAATGACCGCTGCAGGAAGCGGAATGCCGAGCTCTTCGCTTCTCTTCTTCAGCTCGTCCATCAGAGGGTCAAGGAAGAAGGAATAAGGCTTCCGCTCTTCATTTGTATAGGTGACGCCGAAGCCGCCGCCGAAATTCACTTCGCTGATGACGGCACCGAAACGGTCCTTGATCTTTCCGGCCCAGTCCATAAGTACGTCGAGGGCCTTGATGTAAGCGTCATTCTCAAAAAGCTGGGAGCCGATGTGCATGTGCAGACCCTTGAGCTCCAGCCAGTCAGAATCCAGGATGGACTGGATGACCGGGAAGAAGACATCCTCTTCCAGAGGGATGCCGAACTTGGAATCTTTCTTTCCGGTGACGATATAGTCGTGGGTCGATGCGGCAACGCCCGGGGTGATCCGGACCATGATCTGCATCTTCTTATTGTATTTCCGGCAGGCTTCTTCGATCAGAGGCACTTCCTGAAAGCCGTCGAGGATGATCCGGCCGACGCCGTAACGCACGGCTTCATCAATCTCCGCCGGTTGCTTGTTGTTTCCGTTGAACTCGATCCGCTCAGCCGGGAAGCCCGCCTTTTCCGCGGTGTAAAGCTCGCCGCCGGAGACGACGTCGATGGATGCGCCCTGCTTTTCAACCAGCTTCAGCATGCCGGTCGCACAAAAAGCCTTGGAAGCATAGGCCACGCGGTTTCCCGGGTACTTGTCCACAAAATCCCGCTTCAATTCCTGAAACCGTGCCTCGATATCGCTGGCAGATAAAATGTAGACCGGTGTACCGAACTTCTCCGCCAGCTCCACGGTATCGCAGCCATCCCAGAACAAATGTCCGTTTCTGATTTCCTTTGCAATTGCAGCCATGAGTTACCTTCTTTCTTTTTCCCGGTAGTTGTTACCTGATTTGATATATAAAATTTGTTTGGATATATGAAATTTGTTAAGTAATACGTGTCCCTTGTCGCGTGTTCATTATCCAAAAAGAGCTTTTTTAGAACCTTACAATTCTTCTGTAGAACCTTTTGGAGGCGAAATATTCGATATATGAAATCTTTTTCATCTCATGCGTGGTTTGGCGTTAAAAAAGTTCTTCTATAGATCCTTTTTGAGGTGAATATTCGATATATGAAATCTTTTTCATTTCATGCGTGTTTTGGCGCCAAAATAAGCTATTCTGTAAGGGAAAAATTCGATATAGAAAAAGTTTTGAAATTGATGCGTGTTTTTTAGTGGAAATATACGCATCATTTTAAAAAGATTTCATATATCGAATTTTCAGTCCCAAAACTGCCTTATTTTACCGAAAAAAGCGCATCGTTTTAAAAAGATTTCATATATCGAATTTTCAATCCCAAAGCTGCTTTATTTTACCGAAAAAAGCGCATCATTTGAAAAAGATTTCATATATCGATTATTCTCTCAGAATTCATTCTTCATTTCCACAAAAAGTGTATTCCCCGGCATGCCTCCTTGATCGACCTCCTGCATACAAGACCTTATCCGATCTTCTTAACACTAAGCCTAATACATCGTTACATGCCATGCAAGTCGTGAAAAGTAAAGAAGTTGGCTATCATCCTCACGGTTAAAACCGTGGGTTTTCTCACCCACATGGGTTATAATAAGAGTAGTTCTTAAATATAGACCAAAGTGCAGAATAGATCTTTTGTTCTAATCCTTATGTTATGAGCTTTGTGTTCTGATCCTTGTGTTACGATCCTTGTGTTATGATTCTTGTGTTCTGAGCTTTGTGTTCTGCATCACAATAGTTCATCTGTCAGGAGGCCAACATGACTCCCACTTCATTGATTGAAAAAATAATATCTAACCCGGTTCTTATGACCGTCGCCATAGCCTGGCTGCTTGCCCAGGGTTCCAAGATGGTCATAGAAATTGTCAAGGGAGATTTTAAAATCCAACGTCTGACCGGAGCCGGCGGTATGCCTAGTTCTCACACAGCTACCGTAACAAGCCTGGCCGTATCCTGTGGCATTGTCGAAGGTTTCAACTCGACCGAGTTTGCGATCGCCCTGATCCTTGCCATTGTTGTGATTGCAGACGCTTTGTCTGTTCGGGCGGAGGCGGGAAAACATGCCAAAATCTTAAACCGCCTTCGTGAGAGGGAGTTGGATGAGATGAAAGCGCTCCCCCATCAGATCCCTGATGATAAGTCAGCGAAAAAAGAGGAGACGAAAGTGCTCTCCCATCAGATCCCTGATGATAAGTCAGCGAAAAAACATGTGTTGTCAAATCAGGATTCTGAAAATGACCCGGTATACGAGGAAAATTTCACTTCACATTCCACCCCTCTCTTCGACAAACCTCTGAAAGAAGAACTGGGGCACACCCTACCTCAAGTCATCGTCGGTGGTCTGATTGGTATTGCAACTGCATGCCTTGTTACGCCCTTGCTCTAAGGATTCGTCAACATTGTCAGCAACCTGATTGATATTTTCGACTGCAGCTATCGTCGCCTGCTTTCGTTGCCTGCTATCGTCGCCTGCTATCGTCGCGTCTCTGTTCTAATCGCTGATGATCACCTTCGTCTGCTCTTCCCTGCAATTGTCCGGCTCGATGATCTTCTCGTCCAGACCTTTCACACGGATGACACCGGAACCCGGGTTCAGGATGGAATCCACCTTGGTCGTCACTTCACAATCCATATCATAAGCGTATTCAAAAGCATAGCTTGTGTTTACCAGTTTGCAGTTCACAAGTTTCAAGCCTTCGATATAATCCAGGCCCTGGGTGGACTCGATCGTGCAATTGATCAGGGTTATATTTCTCGAATTCCAAGCCAGATACTCGCCGGAAATGTAGGAATCGTAGACGGTGATGTTTTCGCAATTCCAGAAGCAGTCCTTGGTCAGCAACTTGGAATGATGGATCTCGATATCGCGGCCGCCGTCGAAGGCGTAGTTTCCGTAGAGCTCGAGGCCGTCTGCATAGATGTGGCTCGAATTCATGCCAAAATAGTCGCCGCGCGCCACGACATGTTCGAGGCGGACACCGTCGCAATTCCAGAAGGTCTCCGCTGCGTTTGACAGCGAGGTATTTCGAAGGGTCACGTCGAAACATCGACGGAAGTTCTTTGGTGCTCCAATCATGGAGTCCTCAACCAGCAGATGCTTGGTGTACCAGACGCCGGAGCGGCCCATTTCCTGCCAGACGCAGTCCTTGACCTTCACATCTTCGGAATACCAGAGGGGGTATTTCCATTGAAACTCACAATTGTAGAGTTCAATCTGCCTGCTCTCCTTCAAAGGGCTCTCGCCGTCGTGGAAAACAGTATCGTAAATTTTCAGGTTCTCGCCCCGGTAGAGGGCCCGCTCGCCGGAGAGGGACTCCTGGCGAATCTCTTCATTCATCCGTTTCACGGGATTGAAACGGATGGGGGATTTTGTACCATTTGCCTGATTAGCGCTGTCAACATTCAGATTAGCATCCATACTGGCCTTTGAATCACTATTACAATCTGCTTTTCGATTTTCATTTATTGTTTGAGACTGACTCATTCCTGCCTCCATAACTTAACCTAGTAACCTACTATGATTTACTTCCTTAAGTTTGCGCTTTCAGAGACGATTCGTCAATTTATCTGGAGAAATTTAAGAAATATTTTATAAAATATAATTGGCGATACCCCAGTAGACATTCCTTCCTTTTTTGAGTATGCTAATCTAAGTATACGATTGTGGATATTCTAATCTAAATATCCGATTTTGAGTATTCTAATCTAAGTATCCTTTGTTGAGAATCCTGATTTAAAGTATCCGAAAGAGGGATCAGAATTTAGAAAAAAAGGATCCGAATTTAGAAAGTGAGTTCATTATGCAGTCTGGCTTTATAGATATTCATTGTCACATTCTTCCCGGCTTGGATGACGGTTCCAAGTCCATGGACATGACAAGAGAACTTCTTCGTCTGGAAATCGAGGAAGGGGTCCGGCAAATCGTATTTACGCCGCATTTGAGAGACCCGTGGATGCATCAGATTTCATCGGAAGATACAGAGAACGCTTTTCATGCGGTTAGGGAAATGGCAGGACGGGAGTTTCCTGATCTGTCCCTCTACCTCGGTTCGGAATTTATGTACTCAGGCCATGTCCTGGAAAATCATAAAGACCGCATCCGGCCGATGAATCAAACCAGCTTTGTCCTGGTGGAATTCCTCCCGTCCGATGACTGGACACGAATCCGGGGCGGGGTGCAGGAGCTTTTGCAGGCCGGATTCGATCCGATCTTGGCACATTTTGAACGATATGCATGCCTCGTTGAAAAGCCCGACCGGGTATATGAACTTACGGAGATGGGGGTCTACATTCAATCCAACACCGGTGCAACTCTGCACCCGGAAAGCCGGAAAATCAAGAAATTCTTAAAGACCATGTATAAGGACCGGCAGATCCATCTCATGGCAACCGACTGCCATGATCCAAAGCAACGGGCGCCGCATGTCATGGACGCCTATCGGCTGGTCGCCAAGAAATTTGGCGAAGATTATGCAAATGACATTTTCTGCAACAATGCTCTGACTCTCCTTCAAGGCGAGTACCTGTGACAGCTGGAAAAACCCCCTTTTCTTCAAGACGAGTACCTGTGACAGCAGGAGAAGCCCCCTTTTCTTCAAGGCGAGTACCTGTGACAGCAAAAAAGCCTCACGGCTTCTCCGGACCAAAACTGCTATCGAAGCGGCAATGGTCCGAAAAGCCGTGAAGCCTTCAGTTTTTAGGTGAATAGGTGCTGTTATGCGTTTTCTGATAGTCCAGGATCATGGATGCATTCTGCAATTCCATCCCTGATAATGTCACATTGGCAGCCGGCGTGGTCCCCTGATACCAGGACTTCGTCTGAAAATACTGATTCAGTTCCGACGACTGAAATATAGCCCCATGCCTTGCATAGATCTCATTTCTGGCATAGGTCAGCTGCTGAGGTGTAAACTTTTCCAGATCCGCATCTGTCAAAGCGGTCGTTGCAGCGTTCGGAAGGAGGAAACCATTCGGATCTGCCATTGCCTGGTCCAGGGTCTGGTCCCCTGCCTGAGTTGCGGGCAGCTGGCTCGGCTCCGGCTCCGGTTTTTTCCCTTCTTTCTGATCTTTCTCCTTTTTTTCTGAGCCAGAGTCCGACTTCGCAGATTTCCCCTTTTCGGCTTTTCCAGCCTTCTCTACCAGCTCCTCTTCTGTCTTCTGAGAAGGAGCAGAGTTCGAATTCTTCTGGAAGAACTTGATATAGCAGAAGCCAAGAATCAGAACCGCCGCCAAGACGATAACAAGAATCACAAACAGTTTCTTCCAGAGATTGGAGGAATCTTTCTGCTTAAAATCAACCACCGGCTGTTCTGTCTGAACTGTCTCTTCCGTCTTTGTCTCGAGAATCAGGGGAGCAGTTACCTGCTCCTCTGACTGGACTTCACTCGCCTGGACAGCTTCGGTTTCCTCTGTATGAACCAGCTCAGGTGCGATCGGTTTTTCCTCTGACCCAGGTTGTTCCGGCTTAGCTGCCTTGTTGCCGGCTTGGTCTATATTTATGGTGACTACTTGCGCTCCACAATGCCAGCAGAACTTTGCGCCGTCCGACAGCTTTGTACCACATTTTCTACAATACATAATTTACTCTCCAAAGCTTTTCAGTCCATCCGACACTTCATGATTCCAATCGTCCACGTTCTCAGAGATAATTTCCCGATACATGGCAGCGCCATCCGTATAGCCGTTGATATAGGTGCCCCAGCCATCTGCCGTGTCAATATGGCTTTCTCCGTAGAGATCTCCACTCGGCACATCACCTCCATCCGTCACACCCTTGAAGCAAACCGGGATATAAACCGGTGTCGGGTTGAAGGATCCATCCGAAGAATTGACCGTTGCCGAACAAACGACAAAGAGAAGGTTATGAGAATCCCAATCGTCATCCGGATCTTTATTGATCAGAAGGTACATACCTGCATACTTAACATCGGAAACCGAGGCATCAGAATATCTTGCATAAAATGCTGTGATCTCATCCT
The DNA here is from genome assembly GCF_046263795.1 of Porcibacter vitabionis. NCBI lineage: Bacteria > Bacillati > Bacillota > Clostridia > Lachnospirales > Lachnospiraceae > Porcibacter > Porcibacter vitabionis. The sequence goes on from NZ_JBJYZD010000011.1 coordinate 90,064, forward strand.
GGGCCTGCTTCTGCAGATCTGCCAGCCGATCATCCTTAAGATCCGACAGCTTCTCAAGATAGCTCTCCAGTCCGGTCACCTTAACAGTATACTTCTTCTGCTTGGGCAGATAGCCATAATTCCGAATAAAGTCACTCTCCATGCCCTTTTTCAAGGTCAGAGTCACCTCATCGCCATTCGAAAGCTGATTCTCGCTGCTAACATCAAAGTAGGAAGCCTCTTCTGGCATACTATCCCAATCGAGAGAACCTTCCCCATTCATTCCCTGAAAGGATAAATCAAATTTCAGATCCTTTTTCGTCACTTTCTTCAGGCCACTGACTTTATAGTCGAAGTCTTTAAATTTAAGGCGAACGCGACAGTACTTTCCGATCTCTTTGGAATCCAGTTCCTTTGAGAATTTACAGCGAACACTCTGTCCATTGGAAAGATTTTCTGTCTTACTCAGTTTGACAGGGGTATCGCTATCGAGATATTCCTCTACCAGAGCCAAGGCAAGTTTTTCTTCCTTATTACCCTTGATTTTCGAGCTGCTGCCAAACAGATCCGCAAGATCCATCAGGCCTTGGTATTTCTTGATCTCCCTCTTACCGTCGGAAGTAAGCTTGATCTTTCCGGCAAAATCTTTCTCCAGTTTGTCTGTATCCAGTTCTACGCTTGCAGTTCCATATCCGTCGTAGCCCTTGGTCTTGACCTTGACGTATTTATTCAGATCGATCGTCCTCGGTAAAAAAAGAAAGAGAAGAAGACAGACGAAGGCAAGTGCGGCCACACAACCTCCGATAATATAAGGTTTCTTATTCTTCGGTAATTTCACTCCAGTTCCAGAAGGCTGGCTCTGGCCCTGGTTTCCGAACGGCAGTGGCTGGTCCTTGGCCTGGTTGGACTGAGATTGGTCCGGTTGGCCATTTGCCTGGTTGGCCTGTGCCGGGTTCGGCTGGCTCTGAGCCGGGTCGGCTTGGTTCTGGGGCTCGCCCAGTTTGGCACCACAATTCTGGCAGAAAACCGCATCTTCCGGGTTCTCTGCACCACATTTCTTGCAAATCAACATAATAATCCTCCCTTTAAATTATATAACTCCTATGCCCAATCTATGATATGTGTGACAAAAGTAGCTTTTGACACTGTGATCATTTGCAGTAAATACTATGAAACACATGCACAGATGCTTCGAAGAAATCCCCCGCCTATGAACTATTAGAAGAAATCCCCGCTCAACAGAGATTTCAGATCTTCAATGTCCGAAGCTGGCAGATAGAAGGATGCTCCCGTCTTTACCATGAGAAATACCTTGACAGCCAAAGTCAAGAAGATCGCTGCAAATAGCAGAAAATAAATCAAACCATTTTTCCCCTGGTCTGCAATCGGCAGATCTACTGCGATCAAGATCAGGCCCCAGATGCTTCCTGCAAAGAAGACAAAGCATCCTGCAATCGGATTGATCAGTAAGACAATAAATGAGAACAGGATCACCGGCACAAGGGTCATGCTCCGAAGAGAGACCAGGGCAATCGCCTGTTTGAAATCCAGAGGATTCTTCACGATCATCATGACCAGGAAAATACATCCGGCAAGAATCAGTTGAAACAGGATACTATATGCCAACGTGCCAAAGAAAATTTTTCCATAGACCGGTTTCAAGGCATCGGATTCGCCGAAGAAACCTGCCAGCTTTGCCAGTGTTTGTCCCTCGAAAAGCATTCCAAAAAGAGCGGAAAGAATTGCCTGAATCACAATAAATCCACACGCCAATTTTACGTCTTTATATTCCACAAACTTCTTTCCAATATCTGCAGGATTCTGCATAAATATCTTCCATGTATTAAATAAGTTTTTGAAATAGACGCTTACCTGATTCGGCTGAGCCGGGGTTGCCTGCTGGTTCTGGTATGCCTGCTGATTTTGATTGACCTGCTGACTCTGATATGCCTGCTGATTCTGATTTGCCTGCTGATCTTGATTGGCCTGTTCCTGCGCCTGGTTTGTCGCATGACCCTGGTTCAGCTCTTCCTGCGCCGGGATTGCTTCATTAGACCGGCCCTCTGCCTCCTGTTTCGAAGTTTCCCCATCGGACTGACTGACAGGTGTTCCGCAGTTCGGACAAAAAGTCATATTCGGTTGGAGCTCTGCTCCACATTTTTTACAAAACATTCTTTCCTCCCTCTACATACAAACAAAAATCAAATCCTTCCAATTACTAGTGACACGATGAAATCTGTACAAACCCTCCCTTGAATTTATAAGTTTCTACGGCGCAAAATCGATAGATAAATATATTATACCCGTTTTTTTGAATCACACAAATAAAACCAAACCCCAAAATGGAATAATAATCCTCACTCCTCTACTCCAGCGACTTCAACGCCCGCTTAGCATCCTAAATTCTTTTTCCACTATTTCATTATAGAAGATTTTAATCCTGTCGATAAGCCTATAGAAGGAATCCAAAAAGAAAGGCGGTCCCTATGTCGAATCTCGATCCGTTCAGTCGGCTTAGTTCTATAGGCAATCTTCGAACTTATACCAAGAATCTCACCATGACCAAGCAATGGAAACAACGGAAGGCATCCGGCCAGATGGTGGTCCGCTACAATGAAGACAACTACATCACCGAAGCCGGGAAAAACATGGCACGGAAGAAACAGGCCGACTATCAACTGCTTACCGAAATGCAGGAAGAACAGAAGAATACCGACACCCGGCTGCAGGAGATCCACGATAAGCTTGCCTATGGCGCTTCGCTCAACGACGATGAGCTCGAATATCTAAAGGATAAGGATCCACAGCTTTATACCAAGTTGAAGGCCGAGCAGGCCCAAAACGAAGCCTTTGCGAAGAGACTTTCCCAGGCGAAAACGAAGGACGAAGCCAAGCAGCTCATGATTGAGCGAGAAAATTCTGCACTGATGAAGGTAAAAAGTGTCGAGAACAATCCTCATATCTCCATTGCCGACAAGCTGACCATCTACCAGGAAGCAAACCGTTCTGTGAACCAGGGGCAGGAGATCTTCCGCCGTTTCGTCGCATCCGGAGCCTATGACCGTCTCCCGACCGAAGAAGAAAAACTCGAAGTGGAAGCAGAGAAGAAGAAGGCCGAGGAAGCAGAGCTCTTAAGGGACAAGAAAGAAAGGAATACTACAGATCCGACTGAAAGCCAAGATGCCGAGGAGAAAAAGGTCTCTGATCTGACCGAAAAACAAGATACCGAGGAGAAAAAGGTCTCTGATTCTTCCAAAAGTCAGGCAAAAAGGGAAGGCAATCTCCCAAGTCAGCCCCTCTCAAAAAATCAAAGTAATGAAGCAGCCGACAACAAATCCGTCGATGCTGTTGAAGATACAGAAAAAGCGCGCAAGGTGAAACGTGTAGAACATGGCATCGGAAGTACTGCTTTTTTGCATTCCGATTCCTCTTCCCACATTTCTGCAGGGATCAAGTTAATGACAAGTCCTTCAGACAGGGATCTCAAAGGCATCGAAAGTTCCATTGATCTGCATGCATGATCGATGTTTGAACTGCTTATTCTTAATTCCATACTAATTGAGATAAATGCATGCTATTGTGTCTAATTTCCCTTGATCGGCAGTTCAATAGCATATCTATGAATATCATCCAGGAGATAAGGATTCCGTATCTCGTCATAGAGAAACAAATCAATTCTCTTAAGCGTAGGGATCCGGTCGATTTCATCCCTCAGCCGTTCGATATCCTCCCCGCCCTTGATCACAATATCGATATCACTGGTCGGACGTGCCGTGCTGACAGCATACGACCCGAAGAGATAAACATGCTCCACATGATGAGCAAGGCAAATCCGAACCACCTGATTCAAAATCTCATTCAGACTCAGATCATATGCATGAATTTTCTCTTGCAGCTCTGAATTTGTCATTGACGGTCACTCTCTTCCTTCGCGTTTTATAAGTCGTCATCCTCTTCCATCTTCTTCATATACTCAGAAGCCGTTGCAGAAAACTGCTCCAGCAACGGTAAATAAATGTCGATAATTCTTCTGACTGAATTCCTCGCCAGACTACCATCATAGTCGTGCGTCAACTCATTCCGATCCAGAAGCATTTTCATCCAGACATCCCCGGAAATCATTCCAAGCTGCCCAGCCATACGCAATGTTTCTCTAGGAGATCCACTAGCAAAACTGACAACTTTATGATAGCCGACAATAACATCCTTCATGACCTTCCAGGCGATATCAAAAGTCAGGCAAAACTTCTGTACCGTTCCACTGATCACAAAATCATCCGTCAAATCTCTCTGCCTGGCTTTCTGCAGCGAAGCCAAACTGCTCCGAAAGCTCCGGTAACGATTCAAATACTTCTTTTGAAACATGATGGCCTCCCTCTTAGAAATATAGCCCACTCAAAAGTTCTTCTGAAATTCATCCTTCGGCCGGATAAATACGAAGAAGACCTCCCCGTGATTCTCACTATCAATCAGCCTTCCGATATCCACAACCGGAAGGATGCCTCCATCCTTCTTAATGATACGGTATTCCACATAATCTTCCCGGTAGCTGCCTTCGGATGCCGATCCGTCTGCTCTCTGATCACCGTTCCAAAGCTTGACCTTTTGATCCCCCGGAAAGCTTCCTTCCGTCATCGAACCATCCTTTTCCTCGATCTGTCTTTGGATCGACTCCTCCACCCGGTCCAGATCCTCCGGATGCACAAACCCCCGGAAACTATGCTTCGACCAATCCAGAAACTCCTCAAAATCCTTGCAGCCTGTCATCCGGATCAGATCCTGATTGGCAAAAAGGATCTCCTCATCTCCTGCCGCACTGTAGATCATAAAAGCTCCCGGCATACCATTCACGACATCCTTGAGAGAGAACCCAAGCTGCGTCCGCTTCACATCCACCATAGCCGGTAAGAAATGCATACAGCGATGCTTGCCTGCGATCTTCGCAGCGTAAAGCGCTTCATCTGCATAGTTAAGAAGGGTATTTATTTCCCCCCGCCTGGGCAGGATAATCCGCGTAGCCGGCCGAGATCGTAAACCGGTAGTGCTTGTTCTCATATTCAAAAGACTGATCCCTCTCCACCGCAGCCCGGATCAGCTCCTCACACTCCCTCGGACTCTTGCCGAAAATCACAGCGCAGAACTCATCCCCGCCGCTTCGCGCGACGATCGATGACTCCGGAAAAGACGCCCTAAGATTCACCGCCAGATTCTTCAGTGCCGCATCCCCGATAATATGCCCATAGAGATCATTGATCTGCTTGAAATCATCGAGATCAATAAAAGCAAGCGTCATCCGGCCATCCGGATTGTTTGCCGTAAACTTCGCCAGCGCCTCCATGAGTCCACGCCGGCTGAGAAGCCCCGTCAACTCATCTGTGATTGCCTTTCGAACCAGCTCCTTATGCTGTTGTCTCGTGCGGAGCAGGAGATAAATGACGACCGTAGCGAAAATTTGGTAGATCACACCCAACAGCAGGACCATAGGCATTCTTACGGACTTCCAGACATCTTTCTTCTCCACATTGAGGGTCCAGGTACAGCCGCCCGCTTCAAAGCTTGCCTGGGCAGGATGCGACAGACGAACCTCCTGTCCCTTCCTGGAAGAGGCTACTGTGACGCGCTTCGATGAAAGCGGAGATTCCGTCGCAGTCAGGCTATAATCATAACCAATTTCCTCCAGGGCATCGAGTGTCCTCTCGAAAATATCCGGCACCTTAATAATTGCAATGGCAAATCCCCAGAAGGTGCTCTCTCCATCCTCTCCGGATGTATAAATCGGATTTCGAATGGCAATTCCAAATCCTCCCTGTTTTAAAGCAAAAGGACCCTGCATGACAGTTTCCCGGTTTCGGATACCGTATCGTGCCACATCTCTTCGCTTGTCATCCGCCAGAAGGTCAATCATTCCAGCTTCATTACCCTGAAGGGGATAGATATACTGTACCTTGGCATCCGGTGCCAGCTGGATGCTGGAAATGTAGTCCTCCATCTCATGTGCTGCAATCCGGTCAAAATTATTCACCCGACCATCCGCAGCAACAACAGTATCGTCCAAGGCATCTGTAATATTCTTGCCAGTTTCAAAATCGATCCGAAGTCCCTCCGCATAGATCCTGGCATTCAGCCTGGCCCGTTCTTTCAGCTGACTGATGTCCGCCTGATAGGCAGTCCGCGCCTGCCAGGCCACGATACATCCCATAGCCAGGAAAACCAATAGAACCAGGATTTTTTGTTTGAAATCGAGTCTTTCCTTATGCATAACAGATAACCCATCTCATCTCTTATCTCATACTTTGATACGATTATACTGGTAATGCGTCCAAATGAAAAGGCAATTAACAGTGCCTGTCACCAACGTGGTCAACCTAAGCCGGAAGCCCAGTAACCATGCGGGTTTCCGGCCTTTTCTCATGTCTAAAATTCCCGCAAAAATACAATAAAACAGTTGACAGGCATCTCCAAATGTGCAGCCGCTTTCACTACTGATGTTTAAAGAGGTAGTGAAAGCGGCCCATTGATTAAAGAAGTGTGTTCCGTCGCAGGGACGGGACGAATCTTTTATCATTTGGAGGTGCTGTATGAATTCTCTATCGATCTGCAGGGAAATCCTGCAAAAAATTTCCGAGCTAATCCATTCCGAAAGTTTCCTCGAATCTCATCGAGTGAAAAATCGATTCATTCGGAAGGGGCTTCTCACAATGACTCATATCATTGTCTATCTTCTTTATACTTCTAAGCAGTCTATGAGCATCAACCTGAGCAATATCCAACTCGAGCTCCCTGAGCTGAAGTTTCCCAAGGTGACGAAACAAGCTGTCTCAAAGGCTAGGCAGGGCATCCTTCCCTCTCTTTTCAAAGAACTATTCGATATCTCTGTAGACACCTACTACAATTCGATCGATCATCGCAAGAAATGGAGAGGACTCTACCATATCTTTGCTGTCGATGGATCCCGGATCAACTTACCAGTTTCAAAGTCAAACTTTAAGAACTATGGAGAGATGTTCTCCCTTATGAATCCAAACCGCAAATGGTCCATGGCTCTCGGATCGACCATTTATGACGTCTGCAATGACGTTATTGTTCATGGTTTACTTAAGCGTTATCTAGGCTCTGAACGAGCTGCAGCCATGCAGCACTGTTCCGAACTTGAGGCTCTCGGTCTCTTCCAGGATGCCGTGATCATCTTTGACCGAGGTTACTATTCAGAAGACATGTTCCGCTATTTCTCATCTAAAGGCTATCTCTGCGTGATGCGGATCCGGGAACGTCTCAAGATCTCCAAAAAATGTACCGGCGACTGTATCCTTACGCTGCCCGGAAACAAGAAAAAGGGAACTGAGGATATCCCAATCCGCGTGATCTCAGTTCCCCTCGATGGCGGTGAGACGGAATATCTTGCAACTACGATCTTTGATGAAAGCCTGACATCTGATGATTTCAAGGAACTCTATTTTAAGCGCTGGCCAATCGAGTCAAAGTACGAAGAGCTGAAAAATCAGTTCCTATTGGAAGAATTTTCAGGCGCTACCAGCACATCAATTGAGCAGGAGTTTTATATTAATCTGCTGCTCTCAAATCTGTCTGCCTTGGTCAAATGTGCAGCAGATCAGAAAATTGAATCTCATAAAAAGGAAAAGAACAGATACCGCTACCAGGCAAACAGGGCCTATATCATAGGACGTAGAAAAATGTTTATTGCCAGGTTCCTTGCAAGTACCTGCAGCCTTTCCCTATTGGACAATATATTTGAAGGTGCGTGTGCTAACCGATCGCAGATTCAACCCGGCAGACGCGATCCCCGAAAAAAGAAAGCAGACGCCCGCGACCGGAAGCACTTTAATAATCGCAAATTCGTTTTATAAATACCGCGCACCTTCACAACTGATACTATCAAATAGTTCAAGCTGTCTCAACTCTTGACAGCTTATTCGTCATGTCTAAAAAATAGCATTTGCCTGGCTCCGGCTGTCATTTCCTTCAAAAAAATAGGAGCAACTGAAATTATCAAACTTTCAAGTGCTCTCGGTTGACGCTAGGTATACCACGTTGGTGCCTGTCACCAACGTGTGGATATGAGGAAGAAACTCATTCGAAAAGGACAAAAAAAACGGCCCCCACAGAAGGGATCTTCCTTAGATAAATAGCATTTCAGTACACACCCTTGATCATCTGAACCATTGGCATATCCTGATCCGGGGCTTTTGTCAAAGTCTTAAATCCATTGTTCTCATAAAAAGTGATTAGCTTTGGCTCATTGTGGCATTCGATCATTGCATATCTACCGCCTACAGCACTCACAGCACTCGCGATTACATCAATAGCATACTGTAGCAATTCACTTCCAGAAAGATTGGAATTGGTATACCGTGAATCTCTCGCAAGCTGTCCGATGAGATAAACCGGGAATTCTTGAATTGGAATTCCATGCATCTTTGCATTGAACCCGTCCAACTTCTTCCGTATTCTGTTTGACTCATGCTCTGAAATCGTCAGGATTTTTAATGCAAGTGAAATATACCCACAAATCACAAATTTGCTGTCTTCAGCCATCAACTCATCTGCATCAACAATAAGATAGGTTCTTGCTTTTGATATTTTTTCAAATTCAATGGCGCGATTGTGCAGGAAGTTTTCGATATCCTCATCCTCCTTGCATACAAAAGAAGACAGGATTTCTGAAACCCTGTCTTCGGAAAAGTTCTCGTCATCAATTAACGTTTTGAGTGGGAAAGATAATGTCTTAATAGTTCTTCACTCCTTTTCCTATCTTCATAAGAAAAAGGATGTCTGGATGAAGGCTTCTTCGGCTCATCGGCAGTAAGAATTTTAATTAAATTATCCGCAGACTCGTCGTCATTGATTACGATTTTACGATCAAATGTACTTGTTGCCATAGTGCAGTCCTCCTTTCTCTTTACAGACTTCTTTAACTTAAGTTTACACAAAATGGCAAAAAAATCAAGCCCGCCTTGTCTTCTGCTCCGCTCACTTCAAAAGCAATAAATGATTCAGACAGCATCCTTGAAGACAATGATCTGAAAATAATCTTTCGATAATGGATATTATGAAATAAAAAATTAACTGTCTGTTGGACTGGAAAGTAACCTTCCGGACTTGAAATTATCCTTTATAATTTCGTCCTTAATGATCCCTGCGTAATATTTTCGTAATATTGAACGTTTCCTTAACAGTGCCTGACACCAACGTGGGTCGGCAGCAAGGCACGGAAGACCAAGCCCGAATAAAACCATGGACGTGATCTTAAAGCCGAGATGCCTCTTCCCCTTCATACCACTTAATCCCTTACATTAATTCAATTTGTTTACCGTTCACAATTCACCAACCTTTGAATTGTAATCTTTATTATAGCAAATCATGTAAAGTTAATGTAAAGGAATTTCAGTCTGCAATGATCTCCCTGCCATATTTTCTGCTGTATTCCACAGTGGATGATGTCCCGCTGTTTCGTCCGGCATCAATGACATAAAGTCTGTCGGAAAGCCCTGCGATCAGACGATTCCGTCTCGGGAAGTTGTATTCCATGGGCGGTGTACCCGGAGGATATTCGGACAGGACACAGCCATGTATTGCAATCTCTTCATACAATCTTTCGTGCTCTTTCGGATAACAGATATCCACCCCGCTGCCCAGCACTGCGATCGTATATCCGCTCGCTTTAATTGCTGCCGTGTGGGCATAGGAATCAATCCCCTTCGCCATGCCGCTGATGACTGCTTCATTCCGCAATACTGCTTTCATTGCCCGATCAATCGCCCGTCTTTTCCCTTCCGCTGTACACCGTCTTGCTCCGACAATGCCAACGGATTCACAAAAATCATTGATTCTAAGGTACCCTTTTAAATACAGAACAACTGGCAGATCCCTTAGATTGGAAAACCTCTCCGGAAATTCATTGTCTTCAGCACAAATCACCTGGATGCCGGAGGATTCAGATTGTTTCAAGATTTTCTCTGCCTCTTTCCAGATACTTTTCTCTTCCCTCTGTGTAAAGAAAGACTGGATTCGCCGTCTTCCTATCCGACTGCCCTTGGGCAGTTTGATTTCGTCCAGGTACAAAAGATCCGAAAGATCTGCCTCAAAGCATGGATCGATTCCACCACAGCAATAGACCAATGAATTCTGAGTAATCGGGCCCAGACCCTTCATCCGCGTCAGAGCCAGGTACTTGAGGAGTTCGTAATCATTTTTCATAGGCTGCACCTAGGTAATTGCATACATCTGGCTGCTTGAGACATCCAGATCCCGACAGTTCAATACCCGGATAATGTCCTCTCTTCGGATGTTCTCTACACCGTCCAGATCTGCCGATGTTCTTGCTAGGCGCAAAAGCTTATGAATAACTCTTACACTGTAACCGTATTTCTCGCTGGAATCCTTTAGAATCCTTGTACATTCTTCATCCAGTTTGCAATATTTCTGAATCATAGCTGTCGTCATCTGAGCATTACAACTGATTCCCTTATCATTTTTAAATCTTTCCTGCTGGATTTTCCTTGCTTTCTCCACCCGTTCTCTAAGTTCGGCGGAGCTGACGCTCTTCTTCTTTTCATCCAGGTCGAAATAATCCACATGGGCTACGAACTTCTGGATATCTATCCGCTCCATTATCGGCCCGGAAATTTTTCCTCGATAATGAATAATCTCATAATCCGTGCAGTGACATTTCTTGGATGGGAAAAAACCGCAGGGACAGGGATTCATTGCTGCAACAAACATGAAATTGGCTGGATAAGAATTTGTCCCATTGACTCTTGATATGGTTACTCTCTTGTCTTCCATGGGCTGACGCAGGGCTTCCAGAGTACTTCTTGAAAACTCCGGCAGCTCATCCAGAAAGAGGACACCATTATGTGCCATGGAAATTTCTCCCGGCTGTGCATAGCTTCCGCCGCCGATCAGGGCATTTAAGGAGATGTTATGGTGCGGAGCCCGAAAAGGCCGCTTCTGGATCAATCCGGCTCCGGCATCCAAATGGCCTGCGATGCTGTGAATCTTCGTAACTTCCAGTGATTCCTTTTCTGTCATGCGGGGAAGAATGGTCGGAATGCGCTGTGCAATCATGGTCTTGCCACAGCCCGGTTCTCCAATCATCAGGATATTATGGCCGCCGGCGGCACCTAATACAATTGCTTCAATCAGATCTTCCTGACCTCTCACATCCGAAAAATCGATATCGCTGCTGCCTGATTTCTCCCGGTCTTCCATTTCCAGCGATAATTCATCACCATAAAATTTGAATTCTTCCTGTGGATCAACCATATCAATTGTTCTTAACTTCGGCAGATCGATTTTCCCTTCGAGAAAGTCAATCGTATCCTTTAAGGTATGAACCGGGCAGATCTGAATTCCGGATACTGACTCAGCCTCCTGCCGGTTTTCGGACGGAACGACAACTGCTTTCACTCCGCATTTTCTGGCCTCTGTCACCATAGACAAGACTCCGTTGCAGGGGCGGATCCTTCCATCCAGTGACAGCTCGCCAATAAAAGCATAATCCGAAAGATTCTTCGGTGAGATCTGATCTGTCTGAAAAAGGAGTGCGATGATCATCCCCAGGTCAAAATGAGATCCTCGTTTCTTCTTATCCCCCGGTGCAAGACTGATAATAGACTTATCTTTCGGGAAGTCGTAACCACAGGATTCAATCGCCGCCTGGATCCGCTCCCCGGCCTCTTTAATTGCCTGATCTGGCAGACCAATAATAGACATACACTGCTGCTGACCCCGTATGGTGGATGCCTCGATCTCCACCATAAATCCATCTACCCCTGATGTAGCCATGCTTTTTACTGTAATCGCCATATTTCAATAACCCCATCTCTTTCTTTACTCCCCGAATAGATCTGTCTTCTGCCTTGTTCTTTTACCAGGGGAGCCACAGATCGTCTTCCTGCATATCCTTCTGAATCAGAAGTTCCTGTTCCGCATGTGAGATCTTCCCCTCGACAAACATCCGGTACTGATCCCTGGCATTATTTCCAAACGAACCAAGCACACGGTTCGTTTCTACCAATCCGCGGATCAGGTCCATACACTTATTATTTTTTCCCTCTCCTTTCAGACTCTTTTCATCATTTACGAACCAGAGGTAACTGCTGTACTCATAAGCCAGCGGTTCTCTTACCATCTTTGCCTTCACCGGATTCAGGTGAATGTAACGGCTGACCTCCAGAAAATAGCGCTCATCTTCAATCAGACGGGCTGTATAGCGTTTTTCAAACAGATGCCCCGAATAATGATATTTTCTGTTGAAATTAATCGAATAAGGGTGGAGGATTCTCTGCATGATTTTCCATAATTCCTCATCGCCCGTTTCGATCACCATATGAAAATGATTGGACATCAGGCAGAGCGAATGGATCTTAAAATGATATTTTTCCCTGGCTTTCCATACTCCCTCAAGGAAGATCAGGTAATCCTCCCGATCCTTAAAAAGAGCCAGTCTTCTGTTGCCGCGGCTCATGACATGATAAACCGCTCCCGGATACCATTCTCTTTTAGGTCTCGGCAATCACTGTTCCTTTCCGTTCCTGCCCTGATTCAAAGAAGACTTATCCGAAGCTGAATCCATGCTCGCAAACGCCTCTGCATAGCCAAGGACACGTTCACGAAATTTCGGGCTTAACCTTTCATAAGATTCGATCAATCTCCCGGCCTCCGTTTTTTTCTGAATCATATAATAATCTGCTTTTCCTGCTTCACTGGAATCCTCTCCTAAAAGCAGCCATTCCGGAGTCACTCCCAATGCCTTACAGATCGGCATGATTTTTTCCGACAAAGGATTGGTCTTCTTCTTTTTCCACTCGCTGATTGTACTCTGCTGTATGCCTGTTCTTTCCGAAAACTCCTTCTGGCTCATAGACAGCTCTTCCAGCCGTGCAAAGATTCGTTCACTTACTGTCATATGTTTGTACCCTTGCCTACTCATTCTTCTCTGTTTCGATTTCTTTCAGCGTTTTTCCTTCACTGTCTTTCCAGGCCTGCGGACCGCTGACATTGTATCCGAGGATAAAAGCTGCCGCAGCGGATGAACTGGAGAACAAAAGATCCTCTGTCGTGGTCCAGTCCTTTATTTTTCCGTCAGTCAGATATCGCTCTCTCTGTTGCACGATTCCTGCGTTCAGCGACTTTGCGTTCATATTTTCATTGATTCTGGCCCCCTGCAGAACAACAAATCCTTCCGTTGTTGTTATGGCTTCTGCATCTGCCGAACCTTTGGAAAGATATAGAAGATTGTCTGAATCAAGGGAGTTTGTTCTCCTCTTCTGAATCAGCGGTTCCAAAACCTTGTAGCCAAGAGCATTCATGACGATCTTAAGATCATCAATAAACTCTTCCATCACCGCGCGTTCAGATTCCTTGATGACGGTATTTGCATACGTGTTCTTCGTAAGGATCCTGTATCTCCTGCAGGACTTTGCGATCTCAACCAGACGGTTCTCAAGGTACCGAATCCGCGTCTTATTCAGGTTGCGGCCTGTAAAGATCACTGTCGTTGTCCAATAATACTTTTCCTTATCCGCCTGATAATCTCTGATGTGCTGAAGAAGTCTCTCCTTCACATTTTCGGATTCTCCAATATAAACCGAATCCGAATCATCCTCTTCCCTGCAGAAGAGAAAATATACACCCGCCTGAGTTATGTCCTCCCGCGTGCATGACTGCAGCTCTATGCGTGGAATCTTGATTGCCTTTCCATTCCAGTTTGAAAGCTCAGCCGTAATGATACTGTCTGCTGTTCCGTTTACAAGAAACAGTTCTATGGTCTTTCCGTAAGGCATTGGCATCCGTCACTCAAATGTGATTCTGTAAATTTGAGCGGCTCCTCCTTTCCGATTCCTGTTTTTTGAATTTAATCATTCATTTAAATGAATTTTACAATCAAAAGATATGAATGTCAATGATCATTCCTATCTGAGTCCAAATATTGAATATTCCGGTGTAGCGGAGCCACGATTTCGATCAAAACTGAGTCAGTTAATCAGCAATTTATGCACGAATAAAACGATAATGATGTTGTAATGTGTCAAATTATCGTGTATAATAATCTAGCTGGTACCTTATAAACACAGATTACGTTTTATAGGAGCATCAAAATGAAAATATTAAGAATCAGGGTTGAAGGCTTACCTCTATACAGCACAACATTTGATATTCGGTTTTATGCAGTTCAGAGAGTACATAATAGTCATTTAGATGCATTGCAGCATTTGTTCGGCAATATTTATGTAAATACAGTGGAAGCTATTATTGGAATTAACGCTTCCGGAAAGACAACAGCATTACAGGTTATTTCTTTTACAAGAATGCTTCTGGAGGCTACACCGTTAAATGCCGCCTATGTTCCACAGATTTTAGAAAACGATCAGCCGGCAACATTCGATATAGATTTTTATGCAAAAGGAAAACTTTATCATTTAAGAAGTGAAATTGTAAGAACAGGAAGAGATGACGGAAGCTATTCTGTTAAAATAAACAAAGAACAGCTTTGGGTAAAAGCGACAACAAGCAGAGTGAACAAAACGAACCTGCTAAATTTTGAAGGCATAGCTCCACAAAGAATCCGTAATAATTCGGCAGAGTATCTTCCGGATGATGTCAGCATTATGATTGCAGTTAATAAGCAGCTTCAGGAGAAAAATATATTTGTCAATCTTGTAGGCCTCACAAACATCAATCTGTTTCTACCGGTGAACAGGGGCTCCATTCCTACTGAAATAATCACATTATTAGATCCAACAATCGAATATATTACTGTAGATAATGTTGATGGGAAATCAATTATTAAGCTGAAATTCTACGACAGGCCGGAAATAGTTTTACATAATCCAGGCGAGCTGAACTATTATCTGTCATCAGGAACTGTAAAAGGAGTCCGGGTGTTTTCGGATGCAGTAAAAGTTCTTAAAACTGGCGGATACTTAATTGTTGACGAGATTGAAAATCATTTTAATCACGAACTAGTTGCAGCATTGCTCAGACTATTTATGGACAAAAAAACCAATCCTAAAGGTGCTGTTATTATCTTTTCAACACATTATCCAGAACTCCTGGACGAAATCGACAGAAATGATGCCGTATTTATTACCAGAAATAATAAGGGACTTCGAATAGATAATCTGAATCAACTATTATCGCGAAATGATATGAAGAAGAGCGAAATATATCAAAGCAATTTCCTGGAAGGAACTGCGCCAAAATACCAGGCACTTCGTGCGTTACAGAAAAGCATTATTAGGGAACTGGAGGACTGAATCGATGAAAGTATCTATTCCCGAAAACAGTCTGATAGCATGTATGTGTGAGGGCGGCGCGGAAATAGCAATTATGGATATTCTGCTTGATAACAGGTTGCTGATTTTTAAGAGAGAACAATTGCTTGAAGAAAGATTGATCCCAAGGATTTCAGCAAAAGATTTCGAGAAACGTTATTTAAGAGTAGCTTATGGCCAGAAGATAGTAATTCTTAGAGTTATTGATTCAAGATCCGAAAAATTTAACCTAAGTAAGGCTTATCAGTGTCAGGTGGATTTAATTAATGTAATCACTGCTCCGGAAATTGAAATGTTGATTATTGCAAGTGAAAATAAGCTTGAATCTTTTAGCCATTCTGACTTAAAAAAACCTAGTGAATACTGCAAAATCGTTTTGAAAATGAAAAATGTGAAACAGCCTTCATTTGTAAAAAATTATTTTCATAATCCGGAAGATCTCATCAATGGTATTCAGAAATATCATCAACTGCATAGGCAATTAAAGACCGAGGCATCGATTTACGATCTAATTGATTGGACAGCAATAAAATCATTACAATCAGATAATCAGGTAGACTGAATGCGTATTGGAAGCGGGATAGAAAAACTGATCTACGAAGTCTTTATCAGGCCTGTCGTGGATTAGTTTTTTATATGCACATATTCCGGTTGTAGCGGTGTCACGTGGCTCCGCCACACCGGAATGTTCATCCTGTAATGACCACATCATTTCTGTGTGGTTTTTGCTGTCACCAGCAAGTTCAGACTGTGCCTTCATCTAAAGGATTCTTGATGCTCCGTGTCCAGTCGTTACACCTTCCTGTAGAAATTTTTATCACAGGCTTGGCTCGGCGTTATCTGTACTTATTATCAATCATATATGCCTTTCCCCATACAACATTTCTTGAATTTTTTACCACTTCCGCACGGACATGGATCATTGCGGCCTATCTTCTTTTTATTACGTCTGTAAGGTTCAGAAACAGTACCATAATCAAGCAGATTATCAAAACCACTATCAATCCCATCCATTTCAGGTATATACATAGGATTGTATAAGAAATCATTGGTCATCTCTGAAGCGATTCTTTTATTGATATAATGGTTCCGATTGCCTGTCTCTGTAGATTCGTCCAGCAGCTGGAAGAATTCACTCCTAAGATTTTCAGATTCGGAGAATCTAAGCAAGTAGTTATAGGACTTATCGACTTCTTCTTTAGAAACCTTATCTCCTGCAGTAATATGCAAAGCTCTTGTCGCACTAATATAGACCTGCGGAACAGCATCAGCGTCTTCATGCTCGCTTATATAAGCATCTGCATCATGTGCAAGCTTTTCCAAAGCAGTCTGATCATTTTTAATAAAATTTACTCTGAACGTGTTAATTGCCGTCCAAGCCATTCCGGCTTCTTCAGAGTATTCAAGCCGATCCAACTCTTCGCTTAACGCGTCCAGATTAGAGACGAATTCGTCGTCACTCCTAGCTTTCAATGAATCAAAGAAATACTCATATTGAAGCTCCTGCACCTCAATACAAATATAATTAGCTGCTATATGGCTGTTGGAAATATAACGCTCATAAATTGGTTTGAGTATATCTCTTGCCCTGTCAATATATTTCTTTTTCTCAAGCCTAAAACCGAAGTCTCCAAGGGATCTACAAGAATGAGAAAAATGCACGCATGCTTCTACCTTATCATCGGTAAAAACCTTCCGCATTTTCTTGAGATACTCATAACCATCATAGAGCTTCCCAGAAAGCATATAGTCCATGAAATCATTATTCATTTGTATAAGCTTTATCTCGCTCCCGTACGTATCTTCAAAATCCGAGTCATCGACTTCCCGTACTCGCTTATTGATTTCTGCAACAAGATCCTGAGCTTCCCTATGGAATCCATGCTCTTCGAGATTTCTGACAAGATCCATTGTCCGTGTTATCTGAACAGCCTTAAGTACGTCATCCCCAGTAATATTTAACGCATCCTTTGCGACTGACATGAACTTAGGAATATTGCTCCAAGCACCATATTGTTCAGCAACAAGAATCAGACCATTATACTTGGCTAAGCCCAGCTCTATTCTCTTTGATTCATCGTCTTCATCACAGGACAGATCGTGCCAGAATTTGTCTTCTTTCTCAACAAAGTCCAGTATCTTCTCCGGAGTGTCCCCTGCACCGACATTGAGAACCCTGTTTGTCAGGAACTGACTTCTTGTGATCAGGACATAAGGATCAGTTGTCCTCTGTTCGCATTTATCTACAACTTCGAATAATCTTTGATCATATGGGAAATCAGATATTGCTCTTCTGATGAAGATGGAAAAATTTTGCGGATGTCTACCCCACAAATAATATGCTAAAGCAATTCTCTGTGTACTATCCATATAGTACAGCAGCATAAATTCTTTTAAGATGTCCGGATATAGCGGTGTGATAACATCAGTGTCTGAGCTGCCATCCACACTTTGACACATCGAAACAATTAAGGCTTGCAGAGATTCTTTTCTTTGATCACCTGGAAATGTATGTGATTTTATAAATGTCTGGATAGTCTCCCAGTCACTCCTATACTCCCCTTCCAAATCCTTAACATTTACCGACCCAATGCAGGACGCCAGAACAACAAGTTCTATCCATGCATTACAAACGTTAAAATCACTATTACATAACTGAAGCCATCGCTCTTGCTCTCGCTTAAGAACGACTTTGAGAAGATCTTTGAATGTGTCGTATCTTGGATTTACGCAATCATTATCAATCCATGCTTCAACATACAGCTCCACAAACAATGGTCTGTAATGAAGCATTTCAAATTTTGCATGATAATCATCTCTGAGATCCTTATTTCGCAGCACATCACCTGGAAGCCCATGTTTAAGGCATACGCACCCGATCAGCTTTTCAACAGATGCATCATCCATATCCAATAGATACAGAGGCTCTCTTGATCCAGAAGAACTGATATATTCATTGTCAGAGAATTTCGCAGCATCCGATTTGTCCAATCCCTCTTCGACTGCATCTATCCACGAATCTAGTCCAACCTTTTCTTCCCGCTCAATAAATAGAATTCGAAGTTTAAAATCCTTATGCTTGTCGAATACGTGATACAGACCAATTATAGCAGCTGCAATCTGCTGCTCTCGACCTGCAACATAATCAATAATGATCAGCGTGTTTTTGAAAGGACGAAAACTGTTAATATCTTCTGAAGTCGCTTGCTTATTAAGGAAAAATCCAAACCAATCTGAATTATTGAACTCCTTCAGTAACTCAAGGGCAAGTCTGCTCTTTCCAGAACCCGCCTGTCCGTCGATGATCCACCAAAGATTTTGTTCCTTATTATTGAGGAATTGTTTTAAAGCCTTGAGTTCATTTTCTCGTCCACAGAAAGGAATATTCTCCTGCATGAAGTGATATTCTGCAAGGCCATAATGATACGACGGCTCACTAATATATGCATTTCGCCCGATAATTGGATTATTTAACAGGAACGCTGTGAGCCTTGTATCAGCTATCTCTTTAAGGAAAGGCGTAAGATCTGAATAATCACTGCCGTATGTAATCACAGCAGTATTCGCCGGAAGTCCATCAGGATCTTCTCCATCTCGACACACAAAGAAATATGGACGATCAAGCTTTAAACATCTCTTAGCAAATTGCATAAACTGGGCGATGTTCGCATCTTCAGATGTCTTACCGCAGCCAACAAAAATGATGCTCTTCGTTGCGAGTATATTCTGAATGAATTGAGCCCCTTTGTCAGAGAGTATTCCGTCATACTGCTCTTGGCCGGCAATAATGTTATCCAGACCTATACTAGAGTCATAGGCACCATGGATATGCAGAACGCTGTTATTATTTCCTGCTTCCAACATGGTGAAAGCTTCAGCAGGATCGGCATATGTAAGACAATTTAGTCCAGTGGACTGCTCCAGCAAATCATCGTAATCCGTGGTGGCAATCAAGTCATTAGGAATGGTAAGTTGGTGAAGAGTTTTACTCAGTTCTTTATTGGTAATTGAATTTGACTCGAAAGAGCTATGCATCCAGTTGTCGTACAGCCCTGCAGACTTTATCGCTTTGATCACATCACCAGCCACGGCGATCATATTTGCAGCTGATGAAGATGCATTAAGCTGACTTTCAAGTGCCGTGCCTGCAGTTTCTGTCGAAGGATTGCTCTTTAATAAAGCGATTCCGTCATTAATCCACTTCCACCAGCTGTATCTTTCCCCTGTTAAGGCCGCAGATATCCCTGTACCAAAAAGATAAACAATCTGATCGCGTCCTTCCAGGATGCTCTTGAAATTGGGATAATTGTCTATATGGTTCATACTGATGGTACTACCTACGCATTAATATAAAAAGTTGTTAACCATATTGTTTATATGTTCATTTCACTACACGCGGAGAGTAAAGTGTTGCTGACCTCGTAAAATAACAAATTTCTGCTCTACTTGTTTGTCTCTGGATTGACCGATATACTGTCATTATCCTACGAAAAGAAAGAGGTCCCAGAGCACCCACCCTTGAGAAGCCGTGTACTCTGAGACCAGAGGTCATTAAAACCATGGTCATTATAACAGAGTACCAGCTCATTCTCAATGAGGATGATGGTGTTTTTGGTCAAGAGCAGTGGTGACCTTCCTTCCTGCCCATTCTGCCAAGCTTTGTCTGTTTGTAATAATTTCGTAATATTTTAATTATTTTCTTAACGGTGCCTGGCACCAACGTTTGGATGCATACACAAAAGTGTGAACCGTCTTCCCATACACGCCGAATTCCGCGATCTGATTGCACCAGTCGTTCTCGAAGGAGCCTTTCTGCTGACGGATCTGATCATGAATAAAGTTCTTGATGCCTTTCACCATGATAATAAATGCAAATCCGTTCTCATCCATGAACTTCAGGTTTTCCTTGCTGAAGTAGCCCCGGTCCAAAATGAAACCAATGTTGTGATAGCCATACCCTTTCGCCTTTGCGATCATGTATTGCAGCTGTGAAACATCATTGATACTTCCCGGATATTTTTCATACATCAGTGGCTCACGATTGTTTACGTCGTATCCGATCGCATAATTAAAGATCGGCAGGCCGGCATCGATCTTCGCTGCGCCATACTCAATCATGCTGATGTCACCGGCTTCACAATTCTTGTTTGTAGAATCGTAGGAGATATAGACCCGTTCACGCTTATTCCGTTCCTCATTCCAAAGATTCAGAAAGTTCTGCCGCTGGTCTTCACTGAGATCCCGCAGGAAATCAGAAATCGTTGAATCACTGTAGATCCTCATATTTGGTGTGAAGAGTGGATGATTATACGCATAATCCGGATAGTACTGTGCCGCATTATTCTCCGTAATGACAGAGTACGCTGCCAGATCCAGAATCAGTCCGCTGTTTCTGGCACCAAAAGCAGCCTCCAGTTTTTCGCCCAGCCCCAGATCATTCACTACCTGATGGATCACCATATATGTGCCGGCTTTCAGCGCGCTGCTCCGGCCGGCATCCTCGCGTTCTCCGGGTGCTTCCACCTCCGGAAAGAACTTTCGAAAGTTCTCATTCGGGCGCATCTTATCCGGATCTTCCTCTGACAGTTTTCCGATCGTCGATCTTTTCACAATCGTATACTTGCGTTCCGGATCATAGACGCGATCGTATTCATAATACACATACTTCGCATTCCCCTTTTGTCGGAAAGTGATTTTCCCCTTTTTATCCGGTACATCAACAAGGTAACCAAGATACATATGTAAGTCCTCAATCACCGGTACCTTTTCAGGGTACCATATTTCTGCGATGATATCTCTATTTATTGACGAGTTGCACGACTTGCAAAAGTTGTGCAATGCTATGAAGGAGGTATTCGCATGT
>NZ_JBJYZD010000012.1:0-102496 GCF_046263795.1 Porcibacter vitabionis
TGATTTGGGCTCTGGAACTCATTGTCAGCCTCCTCACAAGTGAATAGAGTAAAATGCTTACAATCTCACATTTTAGGAGGCTTTCTGTTGGCGGTAAATCCGCCCTTAGATAAATCGCTTACGATTAAACTCAGGTGTCCAGAGTTCCTTTCAAAACCCAGGGCACAAATTGTGATCGCAAGCGATCCAGCATGGTTAACCCTCCCCCTTCCCTCTGAGCCATCAAACAACCCTGTGTATAAAAATGAAGGTCGTGTGAAAAAACGAAAGTTCTTTCACACGACCTTCTTTGTGATTGCCGCGTAATGCGGATGTGATAGAGATATGGATACAAAAATGCCCTCTCCCCACATGTGCACCTGCAGGAAAAGGGCATAAAAATAGCCGGAAAGCTTTTGAAAGCCTCCAGCTATGTAATGAATTATTTAATTTGTATACCTAATTTCCGCATCATATCGAAAACACCGATGGTTTTCACTCCCAGATATTCGGCTACATCCGGGATTTTTGCTGAGCTGTTGGGCGTCTTTTTACTTAAACCACCTGACTTGACTTCTTCTGTAACGAGAGTATAACCATTTGTTTTTGCAGATGCAATAAGCCATGGATCTGCTATATTGGCTGGTGCCCAGGTCGTTACTGCTGATTCCTTGTAGTATCCCGAACTAGCCACAAAATTCATAACTTCTTGGTAAGCTTTTACGGTTTGCTCAGTGACTTTAGGCACAACTTTCAGATTATCTACAGAAGAAAGCCAATCCGATAAATCATCTTGGCCTTTTTCAATTTCATCCTTAACTGCATCGAGCACAACAACTCTGCCTGCGTTAATATGCTTTTCTAATTCCTTCCAATACGCTGGAACAAGATCAAATGCATAAAAAAACCTAAACGGCGTCATGAATGCATTTGAATCAATAAGGAATATCTCCTGATCACTCATCAAATGACACCTCCAAGACGCATGGCTACCTCAGAAAAAGTCTTGCTGCTTGTATTTGTTAATCGAAATGCTTCTGTAAATGTTGTCCTTCCAGAAGCAACGCTCTCACATAGCGCTCTAACAAAGCACCCATCAAGCCTTGTTTTTGCAGTGTTATAGTAGTCTCCGCCACCAGATTGTCGAGTTTCCTTTAATACTTTGCATGCTTCAATAGCTTCAGAAACTATATCCTCATACAATTTTTTACTGATTTTTTTTGCGTCCAATGCTTTTCTGGCAATCACACTTTCACTGCATCGGAAAGTCTTTGCCAATAGAGAAATTTTCTCCTGCTTGTCATTCGCTTCCGCATTGTTCCATTCATGAATAAACAGCTCAAAAGGCACTAACAATTCGCTTGCAACGGCATTGCAAAGTACTTCTAAAGGTTTTACGTTATGACTGTTTCTACGATCATTAAATAAATCGTCCTCACCAAGCCATATATGAGCTATCTCATGAATCAAAGAAAACAGCTTTGCACCTTGAGAATCAGCGCTATTAATAAAAATTAATGGTGCCCATTCATCAACCATTGCAAAAGCTCTAAACTCATCAATACTTAATGCACGGTGTGGGTTCTTTCCAACAATTCCATTAAGCATGACTATGATCCCGCTTTTGTCTAACTGATTCCTAAGATAATTAAAAGAATCAGTTGCATTTTTGCCGTGATTGTACCAATCCTTTTCCAGATCTAAGTCACTTCTTATCTTAGCTACAATAGTACTGACTTCAGTCTGTCCCTTTAAGCTCCCAACGAGAGGGAGAACATCAAACCCTGTATCTTGGCGATACGTTTTCATCCAATCCTGAACCCGCTCCATTTCGTTTATGGTATCAATCAAATTCCGGCTCGGCTTGACAAGTTCCCGACTATCAATTGTGCGATATTCGATTAATTTAATTTTCTCAACTGGAGGTGTTTGTAGGAAGAAATAACCAAGAGGAATATTAGCCTTTCGACTAAAATCTTCTATCTGCTTGAAGGTAGGAGTTTTTGTGCCATCAAGCCATTGTTTGATATTATTCAATAGTTTTATTCCTAATTGACTTTCATCAATTTGAGACATTGCCCAATTAATAATTGCCGGTTGGATATCAACTTTTACTGCTGGCATCGCTTCTACCTCCTTTCGCGTATAGTCAGTTCTATAATATCAAAATTCGAAGTAAAATGCATTATCTTTCGACATTGGGGGTGCGGACATTTTTTAGACTGCGACACTGGAATTTACTTTTGCAATTCACGTCGATCTCCACACCCCTTCTACTAATTGCGCCTATCTAATTACGCAACACTCACGATTGATAATCGTTACCTTTTTTAAGTAAAAGGAAATCTCTGAAGCTTATGCATTTCACCTCTTGTTTTTTGTCACTTACCTCAAATGTCAGGACAGGACTTTCGATATATTGTATGATTGCATCATCAAAGAGAAAGGAAACCGGGGCATGAAGATAAGTGTTGATATTTCTGCTGAATATAAAGAACCATATGCAGTGATCTACACTGACAAGGTGACACATCAGATACAGCGAATGCTTGATCTATTCAGCACAAACGAAACTCCCATAACTGCTCTGCAGAATGAAGAGGATATTATCGTTCTGCAGCCCAAGGAAATATACATGGTCAGAGTAGAGGATGGAGATACGATTATTTATGGTGAAAAACAAAAATATCGTTCACGGAAAAGGCTCTATGAGATTGGACAGCAGTTAGGAAAACAGTTCATGCAGATATCAAAATCCACACTAATCAATCTGTCTTATATGGACAGTATTGAGCCGGGCTTCAGCGGAACACTTTTGCTGAAGCTGAAGAATGGATGCAAGGATTACGTTTCGAGAACATATCTGCCGGAGTTCAAAAAATATCTTGGATTATAGGAGGCGAAAGCAATGAAAGAGACAATAAAAGATTTAGCAAAGAGCACGGTAATCAGTATTGGAATGGCTATGGCTATTTTCTGTCTGGCTGGAATTGTATTTGATGTAAGATACAAAGGGAATTTCAGCTTTGAAAATTACAGGTTTACAAAGATGGTTGTCGGTTGCGTTTTGGTTGGCCTTGGATTTGGAGTTCCGACCATTGTGTACAGGAAGGAAAATCTTCCAATGCCGATTAGAGTGTTGATACACATGGGTATTGGCTGCGTGATTTATACAATCGTTGCTTATGCAGTCGGATGGATAGGTGGGGCTGCAACCATCGGTCAGGAAATTATAATTACGGCGATTCAGCTGGCTGTTGCGTTTCTTATCTGGTTCCTTTTCATGAGATATTATCGTGCAGAAGCAAAAAAGATGAATGATAAGATACAGGCAATGAAGTAAGAAGTGGTAAAACATAGTTTTTGAGAACATCGGTCAGAAATGACCGGTGTTCTCTTTTTGATTCCTCTCATAGCAGCCTTGACGCACGACGGTGGCTGGAAATGAATTTTGCGAAACTTATTATGCGTTATCTTCCATGCTGATGGTTATCTTAACATCTCCTTGTCAACTACCCCGACCTAAGCTATCGCTTTGAGGTCGGAGCTTGTAACTGCCCTGTGGTATAGCGGATAAATCCTCCCACATTTAGTCGTTTAGCATTACTGCTAAAAGTGGCGTTACATCGTAGGCACGTTGACACGTACCTGTACTACAGAGATTTACTCCGTAGCAACTGCATCAGGTACTAATAGTTCTATTCCCATACGATGCAGATTCATAGCTCCAATGCGGTCATCGTTCGATTTATAACCACAGTTTTTACAACAGAAAAAATGCATTTTCTTGTTGCGGTTAGTCTTTTCTGTATGACCACATCTAGGACAAGTTTGGCTTGTATAAGCAGGATTAACCTTTTCTACAAGCTGATGATGCTTTAAGGCTTTGTAAGATAGTTTCTGTTCTAAATCATAGTAAGACCATGATACGGAAACATAACGGTCTTTCACCTTAACTCTTTCAGTAGCAGAACGGATACCACTTAAATCTTCAATGACAAACAAAGTACCAACGGGATTATTCTCAACGAGTGCCTTTGATACACAATGGTTTACATCCTGCATCCAACGGTTTTCTCGCTGACCGATAGCTTTCATTCGTCTACGGGATGATGAAGTGCCGACCTGCTGTAACTGCTTACGCAAAGACTTATAATGAGCACGTTTTTGTTTAACGACATTACCATCATAAAATACAGATTGTCCATTACTATCATATGTTGCAGCCAGAAATCTGATTCCACGGTCTATACCAACAACATTAGAAACTTCTGATTTTTTAAGTTCGGTAATTTCGTATGTTACAGGTATATGCAAATAAAACTTATTATGTTTATTCACAAGCTTCGCAGTGCCAAACTTACAGTTGTCAGAAAAATATTGTTCAAAGCCATTTTTATAGAAAGCAACCTTGATACGACCATTCAATGTATTAACAGAAAATATATCGTTTTTTGTATTAAGCGAATAATCCCTGTTCCATACAAGGTCTAATTGAGGAAGTCTAAATACAGGCTTTATCCACTCTTTCTGATTTTCGAGAATGGTCTTGTATTTAGCAATAACTGTTCGTACACAAGAAACTGCCATCTGAGAACGGAGACCATAAATTTCACGGACTTGATAGTAAGTATCTTTCTGTACACTATAACGACTAAGGTTATGTGTTTTGTATATGTATTCAGACACATAATTACAAGCATCAGAATAAGCCTTCATGGTATCGCAGAGTATCTGCTTATCAAAAGGATTTACTAAAATCTGAAGTTTTGCTGTAATTGTCTGCTCCATATACTATACCTACTTTCTTCGCCAAAATTATTATATTATATATTTTGGCGAAGAACAACGTCGCATAAAGAAAATACACCACTAAAACGGGCATTCCTCCTCCGACTTACAGAAGTCGGGGCTTTCTGCCCTGCGGCGTTGGTGAATGTTTCTTCCAAAATCCGTATAAAAAGGTGGGAACAATCTCAAGCTTTCATCCACTTCCTCACCTGTCAGTTCAGTCATGATACTGACGATTTCCTCTGGCGTATGATACTTGGTATTTAATTCCATGGTCTGCCTTATGGCAGCCTGGCTCTGCCTCATGGAACATTCATGCATCTCTTCTGTCATATCTTCTACTCTGTCCGAATTAAGATATTCCAGTATTTCTTCAACCGTTATCATTACTTTAAATTCTCCTTAAAGAAGCTCTCCAGCTTGTCAAATGGAATATAATCCTTATCTCCTCCATCATATAGATCTGTATGCACCGCATCAGGGATTATCATAAGTTCTTTATTATCTGCATACTTGCTGTCTTTGATCATATCTGCATAAGCATCCTTTGAGAAATAGCAGGAATGAGCCTTTTCTCCATGAACAAGTAAAACTGCACTTCTGATCTCGTTGCTGTACTTAAGGATTGGCTGATTAACAAAGGATTCACAGCCGATTACATTCCAGCCACCATTAGAATTAAGGCTTCTCTTGTGATAACCTCTGTCAGTCTTGTAGTAATCATAATAGTCTTTCACAAAGAAAGGTGCATCCTCCGGAAGTGGATCTACTACACCGCCGCCAAGCTTATACTCACCTGCCTTAAGGTCTTCAAGTCTCTGAGCGCACATGGCAGCCCTCTTCTGATACCTTGCTTCCTCGCTGTCCTCGGAGTCAAAATATCCCTTTGCATTTACTCTTGTCATGTCATACATTGTCATTGCAGCTGTAGCTTTGATCCTTGTATCAAGAGCTGCTGTATTTACAGCCATGCCGCCCCATCCACAGATACCGATGATTCCAATCCTGTCAGGATCTACTTTTTCATTAAGTGAAAGGAAATCAACTGCAGCCATGAAATCTTCTGTGTTGATATCAGGAGATGCCATATATCTTACGTTCCCACCGGACTCTCCTGTAAATGATGGGTCAAATGCTATTGTTAAGAATCCTCTCTCTGCCATTGTCTGAGCATAAAGACCTGAGCACTGCTCTTTAACTGCACCGAATGGCCCGCATACAGCAATTGCAGGGAGCTTACCATCTGCATTCTTTGGAACATACATATCCGCTGCAAGAGTGATTCCATATCTGTTTACAAATGTAACTTTGCTGTGGTCTACTTTATCACTTTTCTTAAAGGTTTTATCCCATTCCGTTACAAGGTTCAGTTCTTCTTTTCTGATCATTTTACATTCCTCCGTTTTAATTACTTTTCTTTTTGGATCTGTCTTATCAAAAAATCCATGTTATCAACTTTCTTCTGACTATCATGAAGTTCGTCCATCAGATGGCACCGGCATTTTCTAAGATCTCTAAGAAGCGTATCTGTATCCCCTTCTTCATACATCTTTTTCATAAAGCTTATTTCTTTCTCATCACAGCCCATGTCAGTAAGGCTTTCAAGAATCTTTTGGGTATCCATCTTTTTTGCTCCTTCTGATTTCATAGTAGATCCTTGACCAGATTTTCGCTAATGAATAAAATAAATATCATGATATTCGTTTTTGGAATAACACTTTCATCGCAACTTTATGGAGGTTTTCATGGAAATAAAAAGTCTCAGATATTTTCTTGCAGTTGCGAGGGAAGAAAATATGTCAAAGGCTGCTGAGCAGCTTCATATATCACAGCCTACTCTTTCAAAGACATTAAAATCATTAGAGGAAGAACTTGGGAATAAACTATTTATCAGGCACAGTTTCAGTATTTCACTCACTGATGAAGGGATGCTCCTGCGTGACCGTGCTCAGGATCTTGTGGCTATGTCAGATAAGATAGAACAGGAATTTAATTCCCTAGATGATATAACAGGTGGGGATATTTATTTTGGACTGGCCGAGAGCTATCAGATCAGATATCTTGCCAGAGAGATCTATAAGTTAAAAGAAAAATACCCCAACTTCACTTATCATATAACCAGCGGAGATACTGAGCAGGTTACTGAAAAGCTTGATAAGGGCATTTTAGACTTTGCTGTACTATGTGAAACACCTGACAGCAAAAAATATGAATATGTAAAATTTCCGGAAGCTGATGTATGGGGAGCAATCATATCTTCATCTCATCCCCTTGCAAAGAAAAAATCCATCCATGTCTCTGACCTGATAGGACAACCTCTATTTGTCTCTGAACAGAGCTGGAACAATGAGATCAAAGCGTGGTCTAAAGACAGATTTAATGAGCTTAAACTTGAAGGCTCTTTCAGACTGTCCTATAACGGCTCTGTATTTGCAAGGGAAAACCTTGGAATACTTCTTACATTTAAAGATCTGATAAATACCGAAGGAACTGACATGGTATTCAGACCACTTTCACCTGAACTGAAGTCAGAACTATATCTCATATGGAATAAATATCAGACCTTTACTCCTATTGCTGGTAAGTTTCTAGAGCAGATAAAAAGGGCTTTCCTTCATTTCTGATGATAAGAGGCCGGACGGGAAATGCCGAATACTTTCATGTCAGAATTTCTGACATTCAGATTTTCATAGATCATCTATAAGTCTTCGCTTTGGGCGTGAACGAAATGTTCAAAACCATATCCATTCCATCCGCAAGCCTTTGAAGGAGCTTGATGGATGGATTTCTGGTTCCATTCTCAAGTCTGCTGATCTCTGTTTGCGCAATCCCTGTTTTTTCTGCCAGTTCCTTCTGCGTCATATTCTGTGATATACGCGCATCTATGATGGCACGGATGACATTCATTTCCGGCTGCATCTCCTCATATGCTTTCGCAAACTCGGGATCCTTCATCCTGTTATTCTTATATTCCTTAAGTGTCATCTCGAACCTCCTTGTGGCGTTCCAGCCAATCAGCCCGTCTTTCCTTTGCTAGTTTTAGTTCCTTTGGTGGTGTCTTTTGTGTTTTCTTCACAAACCCATTTGTAGCAATAATCTTTTTCCCTATGTAAAAAAAATACAGCACTCTTGTTATATTACTTCCCTGCTTGCAACGCAGTTCAAAAATGCCATCATCCAGATACTCTGAATACGGCATCCGGAGTTCTGTACCTTTTTCCTCCAGCACTTCCATGAGACCAACAAGTTTGGCAGCCATTTTATCATCTAAAGAATCCAAAAAATCCGCAACCGGCTCCTTGCCGTCCTTCGTTTTATAAAACTCAATTTCAAATGCCATAAGTGATCCTCATTTGTCTATATTATTATATGAGATATATCTCATTTTGTCAATTTGCTTTCCTGTCCAGAAAATTGAAAAAGAACTCTATGATGCTATGGATAACTTTGCAGATGTGACCTACAATCAGAAAGACCACATACATATGATAACGGCATGACTCCTTTTGAAGCAAGATATAATGCGGTGTGAGAAGATCCATTACAAGGCAAAACCGTCCTTTGATTCCTTAAGTATCTGATAGTCGTGGAAATGATGTATGTCAAGGGTTTCCAAGAAACGGAGCAAAGCTCCCTTGACCACAACACTATATTTGTAACAGAGATGACTAAGGAGAACTTGGGATTTTCATTGCACATTGCAAATATAAAATTTATAATTTTACTTGCTAGTAACTTAGTCTTACAAAGGGAGAGGAAATTATGAAACAATTAGGCGACGCAATCTTAGGCTTAGTATTAACAATTATTGGAGCAGCACTATTTCTCATGAATGTACATGTCAGCTCCTTCTCATTTTTCTATGTCTATCATGGGGTGTCCATAGGTGGCATCCTAATGATTCTGTTAATCGTGTCCTTCATTACCTTAATCGTGAAGAATAACTGGGTAACACGTTCCATCTTTATCGGACTCTGCATCCTGTTTTTCGTATCAGTAATTGCAAGCATCCACTTCTACATTTCTTACATCAGTGCATTTAAGCTGGTACTCATTCTTGGTACATTGGCACTTGGAATCGGATTACTTCTAAAGAGCCTGGTATTCACCAAGGATCCTACACTGAAAGAAGAAAAGAAAAAAGACGTGAATTGAAAAAGTACCACAAAAATCGCTCCCTGCATATGCAAGGAGCGATCTGTCTATCAGCGATTCGATTATGATTGGAAGCCTTTCCTTTATGAAGTGAGGCTTAAAGTTGCTTAGCCTCGATCTTGTTCCATTCCTTATGATGCTTCCCATAGATATCTACACCCTTGGTTACATCAGATTAGTTTGGTACCACAGTTGCTGCAGAATTTTGCACCATTGGTAGGTGTTCCACAGTTAGGGCAGAATTTGGGAGCAGATCCAGCGGGATTCCCCTCGCTGTTATCCCACTTTGCTGCCGTAGCCTGGCTGGTCTGATTCGCCTGATTGGCCTGCTGCATGGACTGAACCATCTGGCGGCCCATTTCAAGGCCGGCGCCCATGCCCATCATAGTTGCTGCAGTAGAACCAGCTGCACCATTTCCCTTAGCTAGAGCATCGGTCATCGCAACCTGCTGATAGGTAGCCATATTGCCACCGATCATCGACTGAGAAGCAACCTTCTCTGCCATTTTCTGAATCTCTTCCGGATAATTGAAAGAAGATACAGTGAAATCGGTGATAGCGATACCGATCTTACGCATATCCATATCAAGGTCTTCACGGATACCCTTTGCAATATCATCTGCATATGCCTGCAGATGGAACATATCCTGCCCTTCCTTCGAAATATGTTTCATCAGAAGCTGATCCAGCTTGGACATCACACGTTCTTTGACATCATCTACCGTATACTGAACCTTAATACCAGCGATCTTATCAATCAGGATCTGATAATCATCAATCTTTACATTAAAAGTACCAAATGCACGAATCGGCATTCCTCCAGGAAGTCCCTGTGCAGGAATATTAATGGCATTCTTCGTGCCCCACTTTACGGTAATCTCTTTGGTATTAATAAAGAGCACTTCTGCTCGAATACCAGAATTAAAGCCAAACTTAAAGCCCTTCAGCGTAGAGAGGAAGGGAATGATCTGAGACTCGATATCAAAAGAGCCTTCATCTTCAAAGATACCTTCTACTCGGCCATTATAAAGGAAAATAGCATCCTGGCCGGGCTTAATTATAAGACGGGAACCTTTTTTAATCTCTTTATTGGACCATTTCCAGAAGAGAATATCATCACGGTATTCCTGCCATTCGATTACGTTAGCAAACTGATTGAATAAGCTCATGTAATATCCTTTCGTTAATTGTTAATAAACATGTATAACAGAGCAAAAAGAATAATTGCAAGCAGAATCAAAAGCAGAATCTTCAGAGGACTCTTCGGATACTCACCACTAATGCTTCCTGTCTGTCCATTCAAACAAACCGTATAGGTCTTGCCCTTAAAGATATAAGAGCCACAATAGATGGGCATGAGTATATGTCGATAGGTCTCATCAGAATATGTTGGATGAACCACTACATTCCTTGCCGCATCATATCTTGTGCAAATATCATTATGTGCTTCATTCTGCAGTCTGGACTGCATAATATTCGAAGCTTCCTCATGTGCATCCGAGAGATCTCTGGTAAGTACTTCACTACGAAATCCAGACAGATACTCTGGATCATAGGGCTTCACATGCTTGGTATCAAATGTCAGAGCAGATAATAGCTTCTTCGGCATTCTGTCAGATGCTGTAACAAGAATATCATCAAAATTCATATGTAGGATACCAGAGGTCGGATACCAATCGGTATGCGTACGTGTCTGGTCATGTCCTTCCGAGTCTTTATAATGTTCAACTCTCACACGGCCACCTTCACCGGTATAGCTTGCAGTTGCCTTTGCATCAAAGGTGAAATAGGGAAGGTAGATACCGTCCATCTTACCGCTCTGAAAGAGATTTTTAAGAGAAGACGGAGCCAGCCATCTCTTCTCTAACCATTTATGTAGAATATTGCCGACTTCCTTTTTCTCCACTACAAATGGAACTACGCCATCAGGTAAAGCAACATCAGCCTGCTTGTCTGCCAAAACATATTGAGAACCACAATATGGACACTCCAGGGAAGTACAATTTGCTTCCACCTCAATCATAGCACCACATCCACTGCACTTCATGGTCTTGGATGTTTTCTCAGATGCTTTTACAGTGTTTTGTGCTCTGTGATCCAGGGGATGTTCTACCATTCCGGAACCATCGTCCTGAATCTGAATCTCCGTACCACAATTTTCACATTTCAGTGTCTGTGTAACCGGATCAAATACCATATTACCGCCACACATCTGGCACTTGTATGAGTTTTCCTTTTCCATAACGCCCCTTTAAACCTGGATTTAGAACCTAGAATGCGCACTGCAGATATCATAACAATCTACAGCGCGCTTCAAGGATTCCTTATGAACTTTAAATTAAAGACCAAGCTTTGCCTTCATGGCTGCAAGTTCATCATCTACGCTGCTCTCAGAGCCATTGGAATCATACTTCTTAGCAAGGTCTTCGATGGACTGCTCTTCTGCGGACGACTGGTTCAGTTCTGCACGTGCATTTGCTGCATCAAGCATCTCATCAGCCTTCTTCTCCATACGATCAAATGCAGACCTTCCAGCAGCACCGGCACCTGCGGTCTTACCAATCTTCTCAGTAAGATCATTCATACGTTCCTGGGTCTTTGCTGCAGCAACCTTAGCCTTGATTTCAGACTTCCGTTCTTCTAATTCAGAGATATCATGCTGAAGCTTATCATGCATCTGGCGCATATGATCTGCATTCTGTTCTGCAGTATCAGCAGCTGCCTTCAGAGTCTGAAGCTGACCTTCGAGCTTCTGCTTCTTTGCGAGGAACTGCTTTGCATCAGCCTCATTACCAGCTACCAGAGCCTTCTCAGCATAATTCTGCATTACACCAATCTGCTCCTCGCACTCATCTGCTTCACGACGTGCGGATTTTGCTGCTGCCATTACAGATGCAGTTTCTGCTTTCACCTTACCAAAATCATCCTGCATATCTCTCAGATACTGATCGATCATCTTCTCAGGATCTTCACATTTGTCTAAAAGAGAATTGATGTTTGCAGACATGATGTCACCAAATCTTTTTAAAATACCACCCATTTTTTTCTTACCTCCAATGATATCCCCGTGCCGTTATAAAATACCCTCTTTACTATGGTACAGTTCTGACGGCACACTACAGAACTGCTTCATGAAAAATATGTTAACACATTTATAATAAATAAGCATCCGCAAATTGCAATGACAGGCATCTGCGCCATCTGGTTTATATTCAAACAGGAATGAAAGACTTTTCAGCCTCTTTTCTGTCTGCACGAAAAAAAGCACCCCCTCTCAGATTGATTCTGAAAAGTGAGTACCTCTTCGGGCCACGTAGAGCCGGTATAAGAATCTTTCACCATTTCAATTCTGCACAACTTAGCTGCAATCTGCTGATTTTCGAGACAACTGAACGGATAAAGGCATCAGAAATCATATTCCCGCACTTGCGCATTGCGGATACCGAATGAAGCGAACTCCTCGTTCGTCATGTCATGAAAATATGACTCGATAATTCTGGAAATGCCGTTGTGTGCAACGAGCAGATATGTCTTCTCCGGATCCCTTTTCAGATCATCGATCAGATTGTAGATGCGCTGTGCCATTCGCATCATGGATTCGCCGCCGTCAAAGCTGTCACAGAAGTTCTGCTTTGCTCTGGCAAACTCTTTTCCGTCTCGGGCGGTTCCCTCCCATTTGCCGAAATTCTGTTCAATGAGCCTTTGCTCGATCCGCATCGGCACACCGGTCATCACAGAAATTTCCTTTGCCGTGTCATAGGCACGGCTGAGCGGTGATGTCAGGATTTCATCGATGGTGATTTCTCCGGCATCCATCTTCAGCTTCAGGATTCTTCCTGTCTCTCTGGCCTGCTTATGCCCCAGCTCTGTCAGGGGACTGTCTGTTGCGCCGCAGATCTTATTTTCAACGTTCCATACTGTCTGGCCGTGCCGGACGAAGTAAAATTTACCCATAGTTGTGTTTAAGGCTCCCTTAATAAAATAATAATGAGAATAATCCTTGAATTCATGATCAATCTTCAAGAGCCGGATATACTGCATTCAGCAAAGAATCAGAATATGTGATCGAGAATGAACATTTTTATTCTCCATAACTCTTTATTCATTATCTGTTGATGCATTCTTTGCTTTCAGATAAGTGATATATTCATTCCCCCATTTTTCGATCGACTGCAATACTGTTCTGAATTTCTCTCCGATCGGTGTCAGCTCATATTCCACGCGCAGTACGCCTTCCGTGTACACATTGCGGCGGATCATCCCTTCTTTTTCCAGGTATTTGAGCTGGTTGGAAAGTGTTCCCTGGGCGATATCAATTCTACGGAGCAATTCATTGAAGCGCACTGGACCATTTTCCAACTGATAAAGGATTAGAATTGCCCATTTCCCCTGCAGCACTGTCTGCGTGGTGACATAAGGACAGATGCCGAACAATTCCTTTCCCTGCTTTTTTGTCGTCTCTTCTATTTGTTCTATTTCCATTTCTGCATATCTCCTTCACTGTCGGAATAATGATAGAGTGAACTACTCCGACTTATAGAAGTCGGAGCTTCCTGCTTCAACCACTACTGCGTTGGCTACGATGATACGTAACTCAATGTCTTACACAATGTCCACAGGCGTATCAGTTCGGGCTATCCCATCCCTACTATATCTTTCGTTTAGGCTGTTTCAGCAAGTAATCGTAATCCTTCATGCAGGATATTGATTGCTGCATTCTGGTCACGGCTCATCGTGAGTCCGCAATCGCATTTTATGATACGTGTCTGCAAACTTTTCATCTCCGGATGGATCTTACCGCAACAATGACATCGCTGCGAGGAAGGAAACCACTTATCTACTTTGACTAGATACTTATTTCTATCAGACAGCTTGTATTCAAGCATTGAAAGAAACATACCGTATCCGTTGTCAAGAGTAGCCTTTCCGTTACCGAACCCATGATTTGCCATAGATCGCATATTCAATGTTTCCACACAAACAATATCATACTGATTGGCTATCTTAGTAGATATTTTGTGTAGATGATCCAGCCGCTGATTAGCAATATGTCTGTGAACCTTATTCACTTTACGGAGTTGTTTGAGATAATTATTCGACTTTATCTCATTCTTTTTAGAACCTGCTTTTCGTGATAGCTTACGCTGTTCCTTTGCCAGCTTTCTTTGACTTTCACGATAGTATTTGTGGTTTGAGCCGATAATACCATTGTTGTCTACATATAAGCCATCTGACGCATAATCAAGTCCGATCGCATTTGTTTTGTCGGCTATATAATCGTTTTCGACCAGCTCAAATTCAAAAAGAACAGAAGTATAGAATTTTCCATCTGATTCCTGGGAAACCGTAGCAGATTTTATGATCCATCTGCTATCAGGAATACGATGGATCACAGCTTTGATTTTACCAACCTTTGGAAGTTTGATATACCTGTTGTCTATAATCGCAACCGTACCTTTCTGGTTGTTTGTCGTATAAGATTTTCGGCTGTGTTTTTTGGATTTGAACTTTGGAAAAGCATTTTTCTTCTTACGGGTTTTGCTAAAAGCATTGCGAAAAGCTGCCTGCAGATCCAGCTGCTTATTGGCAAGGGCAAGACTATCCACTTCCTTGAGATATGGATAATCTTTCTTATACTTTGCCGGGGTA
Organism: Porcibacter vitabionis; assembly: GCF_046263795.1. NCBI lineage: Bacteria > Bacillati > Bacillota > Clostridia > Lachnospirales > Lachnospiraceae > Porcibacter > Porcibacter vitabionis. The sequence continues at coordinate 14,575 of NZ_JBJYZD010000012.1, forward strand.
ACCGTTGGAAATTTACCAGTCGCTTTATAGCCTTCCAACTTATCGTTGAGCATAAGATTATAAACCTTACGGCAACAGCCAAAGGTTTTTGCAAACATGATCTTTTGTTCCGTTGTCGGATAGATCCGATACTTAATTGCCCTGTTTGCCATCTTTCTTACCCTGAGATTGAATGTATTGCCTGATAATGTCTACAGTAGCTCCTCCTGTAGTCAGCAGACAAAAACTTTGTGACCAAAACATCTCTTTCCAAAGGGATTTACGTATCATAGGAAACTCTTTCTTTATGATACGGCTGCTTGCAGATTTATAGGCATTGATAAATTTACTGATCTCTGTATTTGGCTGTCCTCTAAAAAGAATATGAACATGATCGACATCATGATTCCATTCTTCCAATGTTATGTTATATGTAGGAGCGATCCTCACAAATATTTCTTTCAGACGTATAGAAATCTCGTCATCGATTACCTTGTTTCGATATTTGACGCACATGATAAGATGATAGTGCAGCATGAATACCGAATGATTATTTGTGTCTAATTGCATTGTATTTATAACCTTTATAATAAGTACGACTGACCTATTTATAATTAGATCGTAACATAGCAAGATACAAAAGTCAAAAACGCCGTATTTATCGCAATTCATCCCGCCACTTATAGAAGTGGGGGATTTCTTGCTCACGGCGTGTTAAACTCAGGTGTCCCGAGTTCCTTTCAAAACCCGGGGCACAAAAAGACCTTTCGGCCTCTTTTCCTGCTGTCTGCACAAAAAAAGCACCCCCTCTCAGATTGATTCTGAAAAGGAGTGCCTTAAAAGTTTTTTCCCTATGATTTTCCCCGGATCAATACAGCTTTGCTCCTGCCGGGATATGGTTATCGACCATCAAAAGATGAAGCTCTTCTTCATCGCTGTCCTTCTTATTATTGACTGCGGAAAGCAGCATGCCACAGGAATCGATGCCCATCATCTTCCTCGGCGGGAGATTGGTGATGGCGATCAATGTCTTTCCGACCAGTTCTTCCGGCTCATAGTAAGCATGGATACCGGAAAGAATAATCCGGTCTTTGCCTGTTCCATCATCCAGAGTGAACTGAAGGAGCTTCTTGGACTTCTTTACTGCCTCGCAAGCCTTTACCTTCACTGCACGGAAATCGGACTTAGAGAAGGTATCAAAATCCACTTCTTCTTCAAACATTGGCTCGATCTTCACATTCGAGAAATCAATTTTCTCATTTGGAGTGAAGAAGCCATTCTCATTAGAAGTCTCATGTTCTTCCGTATTCTCATCTCCGGATGTTTCTTCATTTCCATCTTTGAGGGTCTTCATTGTCGGGAACAACAGTACATCCCGGATGGCCTGACTGTTCGTCAGCAACATGCAGAGACGGTCAATTCCGTATCCGATACCTCCTGTCGGGGGCATACCATATTCCATAGCGGTCAGGAAGTCTTCATCTGCGTGATCTGCTTCCTCATCGCCGGCTGCCGCATTGGCATCTTGCTCTAAGAAACGCTCTCTCTGATCGATCGGATCATTGAGCTCTGAGTAGGCATTACACATTTCCCAGCCATTGATATAGAGTTCAAAACGCTCTACCTTTGACGGATCCGACGGCTTCTTCTTGGTCAGCGGGCTGATTTCGATCGGATGGTCCATAATGAAGGTCGGCTGGATCATTTTATCTTCGCAGAACTCATCGAAGAAGAGATTGACGATATCACCCTTCTTATGGCGGGCTTCATAGGCAATGCCCTTTTCATCAGCGAGTTTCTTGGCTTCCTCATCGCTTCCTACCTGATCGAAGTCGATCCCGGTCTCTTCCTTGATGGCTTCCACCATAGTCAGGCGGCGGAAAGGCTTACCGAGGTCAATTTCATGACCTGTTTCCTCATCTCCGTACCAGATGGTGGTGCCGCCACAGATCTTCTCTGCCAGGTCACGGAAGAGAGATTCGGTTAGTTCCATCATGCCGTTATAATCCGTATATGCCTGATAGAGCTCCATCAGGGTAAATTCCGGATTGTGCTTGGTATCAACGCCTTCATTCCGGAAAACTCGTCCGATCTCGAAGACACGCTCCAGTCCACCGACGATCAGACGCTTCAGATAAAGTTCCAGAGAGATCCGAAGCTTGACATCTTCATTCAAGGAATTGTAGTGAGTATTAAAGGGACGGGCGTTTGCGCCGCCGGCATTATGTACCAGAATCGGAGTCTCGACTTCCATGAATCCACGCTGATCCAGGAAATCACGAATCTCCTTTATGATCTTCGACCGCTTAATGAAGACCTCTCTGGAATCCTGATTCATAATGAGGTCCAGATATCTCTGACGATAGCGGGTATCGGTATCCTGAAGTCCGTGGAATTTCTCCGGAAGGATCTGCAGGCTCTTGGAAAGAAGGGTCAGTTCCTTGGCATGAACGGTGATCTCACCGGTCCTGGTGCGGAAAGCAAATCCCTTGACGCCAACGATATCGCCAACATCATACTTCTTGAAATCCGCATAGGCATCATCACCAAGATCATTGCGGGAGACATAGATCTGCATGTCACCCTTCAAATCACGAATATTAATAAAGCTTGCCTTACCCATGACACGCTTGAACATGATCCGGCCGGCCAGGGAAACGACCTTTTCTGACGGGATCTCGGAAAGTTCGGGAATGATGCTCTTCCCTTCCGCATCAACTTCCGGGACGATTTCGAGCTGGTCGAAATTTTCCCGAATATCACTGGTATGGTGGGTCTGATCGTACTTGGTGATCTGGAAAGGATCCTTGCCCTCTGCCTGCAGGTTCGCAAGTTTCTCTCGGCGGATCTTCAGAAGCTGGTTTACGTCCTGTGTCTGTCCATTATTATTCTTTGCCATGTCACTCTCCTAAATTACCAGGCTGGAAATCCAGAACCTTGAACTTCAGCTCACCGACCGGTGCTTCTACTGTCACGATATCCCCTGTCTTGGCCTTCATCAGGGCCGCACCCAGAGGAGAATCGATGGAAAGGGTTCCTTCTTCGGAATTGGCTTCCAGAGAACCGGTCAGACGATAGGTCATCTCCTCGTCTTCTTCGATATCCAAGATCTTCACGGTAGAACCCATGTTGATGGAATCCGTATCCAGTTCAGAAAGGTCAACGACCTCGGCATTCTTAAGGATTGCCTCGATCTCAGCCATACGTCCTGCCAGCTCAGCCTGCTCGTCCTTCGCTGCATCGTACTCTGCGTTCTCGGAAAGGTCGCCCTGGGCACGTGCCTCTTTGATCTTCTCGGAGTTTTCCTTCATCCGAACGTTTTTAATATCATAATACTCATCTTCCAGCATTTTCTTTTTTTCTGCTGTCATGATATTTTTCTTAGCTTCCATGATCAAAACCCTTTCTTTCTCTGCTTCATATCATCGAAAACAGCGATGATTCGCCGTCTCATAAGTATTTCCTTGTTCTATAAGTCTACGCTCGCGATTAAATATTATAGGGTGTGGCCGTCTTGCTTGTCAAGAGCCGCTCTGAAATCAGAAAATGGCAGACCTGCGATAGCGGAAAATGACCTTCCCTTCGATATCGCAGGCCTGCCCCCAATGCAGAATAAGATTCCAATCGATCTATCTTCCGGTTCCCCGATCCGGAAGCCTCATGCAATAAATTCCATAACTCCTTAACTCCCTATGTTCAATAACTCCGTCTCCCCGGAATGATTCCTTCCATAACAGATTACTCTCCCCGAATCATCCCTTATATTCAATCACTCACTCTCCCCGGAATGATTCCTTCCATAACAGATTATTCTCCCCGGAATCATCCCTTATATTCAATAACTCATTCTCCCCGGAATGATTCCTTCCATCATAGATTTTTCTCCCCGGAATCATCCCTTATATTCAATAACTCATTCTCCCCGAAATGATTCCTTCCACAGCAGATTATTCTCCCTGGAATCATCCTTTATCTTCAATAACTCATTCTCCCCGAAATGATTCCTTCCATAACAAATTATTCTCCCCGGAATCATCCTTTATATTCAATAACTCATTCTCCCCGGAATGATTCCTTCCATAACAAATTATTCTCCCCGGAATCATCCTTTCAATACCGCAAAGCTCTGGCTCCCCATCGTAAGACAAGCACCCTTAAGACCAACCTCGTGAATCGAGAATCGAATCTTTCGTCCTTCCACTTCCGGAATAATGACTTCCTTTTTCTCCCCGTCCGGATTGATGGCCAGGATCAGATCTCCTCTTTGATAAATATAGGGCTGCCCTTTTCTGGAATACAGAGGCCGGAAGGCTGCATCAGCCTGCAGGTCTTCTTCCTCATGGCGAAGCTTGATCAGGCTCCTTGTCGTTTCCAGAAGAGAATCGGCTTTCCCCTCCATGGCCTGAACGGATGGCGCACCCTCTGCATCATCCACCGGGAGATAAAGCTTTTCGGGATCTGCCGTAGAAAATCCCTTATTCCTGCTGTCATCCCATTGCATGGGCGTCCGGCTTCCGGTTCTCTGGAAACCTCCTTCTTTGCTTGGCAGATTCAGATACCGCATTCCAATCTCATCTCCATAATAGAGGAAGGGAACCCCCGGCATAGTCAGAACAAAAGCATAGAAGAGCTTCAGTTCTTCATCGGTCAGCGTTCGTTTCGGCCGAGGCGTATCATGATTAGATGTCAGGAAACTGATATATCCCTTATCGCGGCTGCTGTTATATTTATTAATGTAGTCATCCAGAAAACGATTGATGTCACCACCGGCATCCTTCTTAAAATAGCTTCGGTCTTCCTTTGGATGCGGTTCATAATCACGAACCAGGCTGTTATAGCCATTGTTCCAGTGGTCCAGATAGAAATCCATATGGAAGCCGCCCTTCACGATGGCCTGCCTCGGATTCGACCATTCGGAAACCAGGGCCGCCTCAGGATAATCCCGATCCAGCATTGCCCGGACATCCCGCCAGATCATGGCGACATGCTCCTTATCGAAATCATCGTCATCCTTGACCAGCGAATCTGCCATATCGCATCGGAACCCGTCACAGCCCAGATCCAGCCAGAAGCGCATGACATCCTTCATGGCCTCTCTAGTCTTCTGACACGCGGGATCATCCCAGCTCTTCTGCCAATCCTTCGTAACCTTGCCAAATCCATAATTCAAAGCCGGCTGGAAAGCGAAGAAATTCAACATATAGCATCCGTCCCGCTCACTCGCACCCGCGATATAGGGATGTCCTTCAATACCGGAGAAAGCACCATTGGTCCAGACATAGCGATCGGAATAGGGGTTCTTTTCGGCCTTTTTCGACTCCCGAAACCATTCGTGTTCATCTGAAGTATGACCCGGCACGAGATCGATCAGGATGTGTATGCCTCTTTTATGGGCTTCCTCGAACAGCCTTTTCGCATCCTCATTGGTCCCATAGCGCGGGGCAACCTTCTTATAATCCCTGACATCATAACCGGCATCCCGGAAAGGCGAATCATAAAAGGGATTCAGCCACAGGGCATTGCAGCCCAGCCCTTTCACATAATCGAGTTTTTCTATAATACCATTCAGATCCCCGATTCCGTCGCCATTCGAATCATAAAAGCTCTGCGGATAGATCTCATAAAACACCGCATCTTTCAGCCATTTTGGCATCTATATCACTCTTATCCTTTCTAAATATAAACCGATCCTTCCATCTGCATATTTCCCGGCAGTTTCATCTGCCATAAAACCCGTCTTTCTTTTCAGCGAACCAATCCAGGCAGTCACATCCTCTCAAGGACATGCCCGATATCCCCGTCCGGATAAATGACCGGACTTCTCCCATACTGCAATTGCAGGATCTCCTTCTCCTTCTGCAGGCGCTCCTCCGAAAAATGAAAGGTATTGAGGTAGATCGCATCCATCCCGACCTTCCCGGCGATCTGCATATCCGACCGGAAGTCATTCCCGACCATTACCGATTTCTCCACGGAGAGACCATGCTTTTTCAGTAAGGCCTCCATAAAATACCGCGAAGGCTTCCGCAGCCTCCATTCGCTGGAGATGAAGATATCATCGAAATATCCCGTCAGCTCCTCTGCCTCGATCTCAGCCCTCGTGAATACTCCCTGGGCATTGGACAAAAGGTAGACCCGGATTCCATTTTCCTTCAAAGTTTCCAAAACCTGTATCGTGTTGGTATAAGTAGAAAACCTTTTCCTGGAAAGGATCCGGAAGGTGTTCGCCATGAGATCAACCCAATCGGAAGATAACAATTCTTCCTCTGTGTGTCTTGCATGAATCCGATAAGAAGATGGTCTATATTTCGGGGCCTCTCTTAAGAGCCTTACGAAGACTCGTTTCAAATCGATTTCCGGCAGGAGCTCCTTTTCTTCGAAAGAGCTTGACAAGGCCAGTCGAAGCCGCTCTGTCTCGTCTTCGACCAGCTCATGATATTTCTGATACAAGTCCTTCGGCTGATAGACGGCCCCGTAGACACCGTAGAGATCTGCCATCTCTTTCCAGAGTTTCGGATCTTCTTCATCGGTTTCGATGTCCACTAAAGTTCCATAAAAATCAAAGATGACATTCTCGTAAGTCATTGATTCTCTTTCTCTGTCCCTATGGTTATTTCTCCGTCAGTACTGCTATATCATAAGAAGGAATGGTAAGCGACTTCTTCTCGTACTTGACCTCTGCCGTCGAAACATTTAAAACCGCAGCCAGCTTGTCGAATCCCGATCCACTTAGATCCACCTTTTCGGTCTTTTTCGACAGATTCAAAACAAGCATGACCTTCTTTCCCTTCCATTCCTTCACCATGACAGCGGTATTCTTTGTACTTCGTTTCTCGTCAACCCTGGTCTTTCCTTCTGCAATTTCCGGGAAAGCTGACCGGATCCGAATCGCATTCCGATAATAATTATAGATAGAAAGCGGATCCGACTTCTGCTTATCATAAGCCGGATAAACCATTTTGACGTCGTCCGAACCGACCGGAGGATCACACATGTACTTGCCATCCTTTTTCCCGGTCCAGAGCATAGGCTGTCTCTTGTCCTCATCCTTTCCGGATCCCTTCATACCGAGTTCCTCTCCATAATAGACGAAGGCATTGCCCCGGGTCATAAGGTTCAAGGCACCCGCGACCTTGGTCTTCGCCCTGGCCTTTTTCATTCCGGCATAGTATCCTGCTGACCGGGCCATATCATGATTGGTATAGAAGGGGGCATTGATGGCATTGGGATTATTTTTCGCATACAGGTCTTCTTCTTTGACCAGGGCTTTGGCAAATTGCAGGGCATTATAGCTTCCCCGACTGGTTCCTGTGATAACTCCGCTGTCATCTGCAAAAGCAAAATCAAAGAAGGAATCCACGCCGCTCTGGTAATAAGAAGCATATTCCAGCTGATTGGTCCATGCCTCGCCAACCAGGTAGACATTCTTTCGAATGCCTTCCGCTGTATCCTTCAGCCACTTTAAGAAAGCAATATTGGCTTTCTCATCCCCTGTATAATAGGAAGTAACCGCATCCAGGCGGAAGCCGTCAACCTTCCTGTCCAGCCAGAACTTCATAATGTCTTTGATTTCACTTCTGACTGCCTGGCTGTCCAGATTCAGATCCGGCATTCCGCTCCAGAAACGAGCCTCATAGTACCACTGGCTCCCAGCCAGTTTCACATAACCGTCTTTTTGTTCCCGGGAGAAATGATAATAATCGAAATAAGGGCACTGCGAAGGATCCGGATTCTGATCTCCCAGGCTTTTCAGATACTGAGCGGCACTTAAGAACCAGGGATGGTGATCCGAAGTATGGTTGATAACGAGGTCATAATAGACTTTCATGCCTCTTTTATGGCACTTTTGGATGAGATCCTCGTAGTCCTCCATACTGCCGAAATCCGGATCGATCGATTTATAGTCCACAACATCGTATTTGTGATAGGAATAGGCTTTTGAAACCGGTGTCAGCCAGATGCCATCGACACCAAGGCTTTGTTCCGATTCCTTCTTGCCGTCATTCAGATAATCCAGTTTCTTTTCGATTCCTTTCAGATCTCCGATCCCATCTCCATTGGTATCGGCAAAGGCATAGGGACAGATCTCATATGTCGTCCCATAAAAGCCATCCGCCTTACATTTCTTAAGGGTTCGGTTTACCGTATCCATCTGCACTGTTTTCCCTCCGGATGGGGTTTGGGCCGTCTCTCCGCAAGCGGAAAAACAGCCCGAAAGGAGGGACAAAAGGAGGAAAAAAGCGAAAAGAACACGAACTCTCTTAGCCTTTAACCGCACCGGTAACTCCTTCTACATAATATTTCTGCATGAACATAAATAAGACAGCGATCGGAATCGAGACGACAACTGCGCCTGCCGCAAAGGAGGTATACCACTGATGGATATATTCCTTCTGCAGCATATTCCAGAGACCGATGGCCACGGTATATTGGTCTGAATTTGCTCCACAGATGACACTGGCAAAAATGAAATCTACCCAGGGTCCGATGAAGGAGGTCAAAACCGTATAGATGATAATCGGCTTGGACAAGGGCATAGTGATCCTGGTAAAAACCTGCCACTGGGTTGCGCCGTCAATAATAGCGGCTTCATCGATCGAAAGAGGAACCGTATCAAAGAATCCCTTGGCGATCTGGAAGCCCATGCCGGAGCACGCGGAATAGACCAGCATCAGTGCAATGATAATACCCTGTCCCTTCAGAAGTCCCATGGCTTTCAGGATATAATACTGTGCAACCATGGACATAAAGCCCGGGAAGAGGCCGAGGATCATGGCTATGTTCATATAAGGCTTCCGGAACTTAAATCTCATGCGTGACAGGCAGTAGGAAACCGAGAGAACAAAGAAGGTGCAGATAATGCAGGTAACCACAGCGATCACCAGTGTATTGATGAACATCCGTGGGAAGTTCAGCACGTTATGATCCGTGAAAAGTTTTACATAGTTATTCAATGTATAATGCTTGGGAAAGAAGGTATCCACATAAGACCCCGGTTCTTTTCGAAAGCTTGTTAACACAATCCAGACAATCGGCATGACCCAGAGAAAAGCCAGGACCGCCAGAAAGGCGTGAACAATGATGTTTACGACCAGTTTTCTTGCATTTATATATTTCCGTCTTGTCGCATGTTTGATCTGACTCATCGAAACGCCTCCTCATCCTTATAGGAACTTGAATTTCTGTAAGTTACAAGCGTTATAACCGTAAGAATTACAAAGGTGAAGATGCCGATGACAGCGCCGATATTGTAGTACTGCTGGTTGATCGTCAGTTTATAAAGCCATGTAACCAGAAGATCTGTCTTACCGGCGGTATCTCCGAGTTCGGTCGGTCCACCTCCGGAAAGAAGGAAAATAACGTTGAAGTTATTAATATTTCCGCAGAAAGAGGTGATCAGATAAGGCGTTGTAATAAAGAGCATGTAGGGAAGGGTGATCTTGAAGAAAATCGTCGCCGGACCGGCTCCGTCTACCCTGGCTGCTTCGTTCAACTCGGCCGGGATATTCTGCAGAATACCAGTTACCTGCAGCATGGTATAAGGGATACCAACCCAAAGGTTAATCACAATGACTGTGACTCTTGCCCAAATCGTATTGGTGAAGAAAGGCAGTGGCTTGGAAATCAATCCCCACTCCTGAAGCAGGACATTCACTGCACCCTGTGGCTGCAGCATGGTTCTCATAATAAGAAGGGAAACGAACTGTGGTACTGCAATGGATAAAACAAAACAGAATCTCCAGAATGCCTTCCAGTGTGTGTCTTTCCGGTTAATAATCAAGGCCAGGATCATGCCCAGGATATAGTTTAAGAAGGTGGCAAAGATAGCCCAGATCAGGGTCCATGCTAAAACGCCCCAGAACTGGCGCCCGATATTTCCCTTCATATTGAGAACCCGGCCAAACTGTTTCAATCCATCCCAGTCAAAGAGCGTCAGATGATCTCCTTCCACCGAATAGTTGGTAAAGGCCATTGAAATCATGAATACGAGCGGAACGATATTAAATATCAGGATTCCTAAGCAGGGAAGTGTCATCAGGGTTACATGGAGTTTTTTATCTGTCAGGGTAATCAAATCCTCAATTGGCGTAGGAACATGTTCGTCATTTTCCATGAGAACCTGGCAATGATAAGACTGTCTTAACTGAAGAACCCAGAGAAGAACGATTGCCGCAATGACAAATAATGTAATAACTCCATACAAAAGAATCAGAAGGGAATTATCTCCTTTGGAATATTCAAAAACGCCCTTTGATTCATTCCATACCTTGCCCTGTGCTTGATCTCCAAGCCCTGGCAGTTTGATAAGATTATCACATCCATTTTTGACCATGAAGACAACAAAGGCTATTTCAAAGAGGAATACAATCAGCCCCTTTAAAAACTGCTTATGCGTCATGAGACCGAATCCCATGAAAATGCAGGAAAGCCTTGTCTTAAAGTCTCCGTATTTCAAAGCGTTCTTCACGGTATACTTATATTTATGTTCAGATAGTGCCGTAGCTGTCATTTTGATTCCATCGCTTTTCTAAAATTCATTTAAAAACGCGGCCAGAGAAAGCTCCAGCCGCGTACTTCTTCGTAAAATTATTCCGGCCTAAACATCAGAGATGAATTCTTGCTTCATTCATCAGTCAACTGCAGAGGCATTGATCTGTTCCTGCAGCTTTGCGGTCTGTTCAGCAGAGCTATCCTTGGTAATCTTACCGCTGAGGATATTGTTACCCATGGCTGCAGCCGGATCCCACCAGTTGCCCATTGCCTTAAAGGAAGGCTGAAGGATGGAATTCTTATCAATGGTTTCAGCCTGAACGGTTGCCAGCACATCGCTTTTTACATCGATAGAAGTATCGGTAGGAATAATGTTTCTAGTCTTATAGTGATCTTCCTGAGCCTTGGTAGAACCAAGATAAGATGCCAGTGCAACGGCAACTTCCTGATTCTTGCAGTTCGGGTTTACACCGATTGCCTTAGATCCTCCGAAGGATTTCATCTGCTTTGCTTCTCCGCCGATATTGATGGTCGGAAGGGTTGCAACGCCAAGCTTGTCTGCTCCGATCTGCTTCTGAGCATTCTGATAATCCCAGGAGCCGGAGAAGAATGCATCGATGCCCTTACCGAAGTTTGAAAGTCCGGATCCGTCGGCATCATTGACAAGCTTTCCGCTTGCTACAGCATCGATCAAATAGTCTGTTACCTGAGATGCATTATCGCCCAGCTGAATGCCGGCCTTTTCATCCTGACCGTCCTTTCCGAAGAAGGTTGCTCCGTTTGCAGCATAGAAGGCACCGATATACCAGCCATTGGACAGCTGAAATGCAACCTTGCCCTTCTGCATCATGGTGTCAAGGCTCTTTACGTCATCTTCTGTGAAGACATCTTTGTTGTAATACATAAACCAGGTATTTCCGGTGAAAGGAACGCCATAGATTCCGTCCTTGTAGGTAACGGAATTCACAACGGCATCGGAATTGCTCTTCTTGATTTTATCTACCGTCTCACCGCCAAGCTCTGAGATCGCATTGGCATTCACAAGAGTACCAATCTGATCATTTGCGAACATGTAAACATCAGCCGCTGCTGTCGGATCCTTTGTGACGTTCTTTCCGGCATCACCTTCTGAGCATGTGCCATACTTGAATGTGATCTTCCAGTCTGAGTGCTCCTTGGCGAAGTTCTCGCACTCGGTCTGAAGCCACTTGCCGTTTTCATCGGACTGATCTTCCTGAGGTCCCCAAACGGTAAGGGTCACTTCCTTGCTCTCGCTCTTTTTCGAAGTGGTTTTGGTCTCCGTCTTACTCCCTGATCCGCATGCAGTCACCATGGAAGCAACTGTTGCTGCTGAAAGTACTAGTGCTGTGGCTTTTTTAAATTTCATCTCATACCTCCCTCAAATACTACTTAAAACGTCGGAAACGTTTTCGCTGATGAACCTATTCTATTTGTAAACGTTTTCAAAATCAATGCTATGAATTAAACAGAATTTAAACTTGAATTTTATGCACGTTGCACAGTTTTACAGTCGAATTTGCTAATATTATTGCTTTTTTGGCATAAATAATTGAATTTTTGGAATTTTGAATGGGATGAATTGAAATTACCGCTTTGTTTGTCGGGAACGGTTTCCGAAAAGTTTTCGTTTTCTTGCGCAGAGTCTGCTATATATTTTCCAAGAGTTTCTCCAGATCCCGGTAGGAGGTCACCTGATTCACTTCTCTCCGGAAGGCGGATGCGCCGCGATAACCCATGGTATACCAGGCGGCATGCTTTCTCATCTCCCGCATACCGATGTCTTCGCCCTTGAACTCGATCATGCGGCGGGCATGGCGCAGCATCATGGCCTTCATTTCTTGAAGGTCCGGCCGTTTTTCCTCTTTGCCGGTCGTAAGGTAGTGAATCATCTGGCGGAAGATCCAGGGGTTTCCCTGCGCTCCTCGAGCGATGAGGAAGCCGTCGCAGCCGGTTTCTGCGTACATCTGGTCTATATTTTCCCCGGACAAGAGATCGCCGTTACCCAAGACCGGGATCGAATGGACTTTTTCTTTGACATCGCGAATGATGGTCCAGTCGGCCTTACCTCTGTAGTACTGTTCCCGGGTTCGGCCGTGTACTGCAATTGCCGCAGCGCCTGACTCCTCTGCTACATGGGCGATCTCCGGCGCCGTCCTGTCTCCTTCATAGAAGCCCTTTCGGATCTTGACCGTAACCGGTTTCTGAATGGCGGACGAGACTGCCTTTACGATTTTTCCAACCAGAAGGGGGTCCTTCATAAGGGCAGACCCTTCCCCGTTATTCACAACCTTGGGAACCGGGCAGCCCATATTGATATCGAGGATATCAAAGGGCAGGTCTTCGATTTGCTTTGCTATCTCTGCCATAATTCCGGGATCGCTTCCGAAAAGCTGGAGAGAAACCGGTCTTTCCTTGGGATCGATCTCTAGAAGTGCCTTGGTATTTTTGTTGTGATAGAGAATTGCTTTGGCGCTGACCATCTCCATGCAGACCAGACCGGCGCCCATTTCCCTGCATAACAAACGAAATGGCAGGTCGCTTACGCCTGCCATAGGTGCCAGAATCAAGTTGTTTTCCAGAGAGACGCCGCCGATCTTCAAAGGATGAAGGGCCGGGGACCATGTGGTTTTCTCTGCTGTCAGAGCCTTTCTTTCAGGCATGCCCGGATCCCTTTCGCACCGGCTCTCCCGAACGGCTCCATCAGTATTTGTCTCTTTGATCATTTGGTCGTCCTCTGCCACTCTTCTTCCTCTTCTTCCAGATCGATCCCGAATTCCTTCAGGTAGTCCGGGTCCGTCAGCCGCTCGGGATCCATGCCCATGGCAAAGACCCTGTAGTAGGCCGTCAGTTTTTCAAAAAGTTCTCCCTGCTCTCTTTGAAGCTGTTTGACCTTCAGGACCGATCCGATCTCATCATAAGTCGCATCGCCTTCTTCCGCATCTGTTACGATCTGTATATCACCGGTCTCATCGAAAACCAACTCGATGGTCCCTCCGACGTCCGCTGTGAAAAGGACGCAGAGGATCTTCAATTCCTTCTTGATATCCTCCGGAAGGGAATCAAAATCCGGATTTAAATAAAATTTTTTGGTATATCTGCTGGCGCCGCAAAGCACCACCTGGTTCTGATAATTCATTGCTTGTCTTTCTTTGATTAAAAATGTTTATTCTCTGATCCGAAATGTTAGGTAAAACTACACGTGGCGGCAGACTTCTGACTTGTAATCAATCATACATAGCCATAGATACCGCGGACATGGACTTCACCGGAATCTACGGCAACAATACTGCCATCTTCTCTTTGGACCAAAAGGTCTCCCTGGCGGTCAATGCCCAGGGACTTCCCCTGATACTCTCCCAGAGGATCCAGGACACGAACGGTCTGGTTTACATTTACCAGACGCTTGTTATAATCATCCAGAAGATCGGACAGGTCCTCGGTTTTCTCGAACTCCTGATAGAGGCGGGCAAATTCCAGCCAGATCTGCCGATCAATGTCTTTCCGGCTGGACTGCATCTTCTGCCCGTTTTTTTTCAATTCCAGATCTACAGAAGTTGCCATATCCCGAATGTCTTCCGGAAAATCTTTCTGGTGGACATTGACACCAATGCCAACGATGACATAGGCCGCGTGGTCACCCTCCGGCTCCATCTCGCAGAGGATCCCGCAGATTTTTCTCTCATGGACCAGGACATCATTGGGCCATTTCAGCCGCGTCGGAAGGGCATAGAGTTTTTCCAGAGCCGCAGCCATGGCCATTCCGGACAGGATCGTCAGTCTCGGTACATGCCGGATCTGAACTTTCGGATAGAATATCAGACTGGTTGCCACCGAATCTTCTGTCGGGGATTTCCACTCATGGCCGCTTCTGCCCTTTCCGGCGGTCTGATGACCGGCAGAGACGACCGTCCAGTCGACAGGCCTGTCATCGCTATGGAAACGGCGCTTTAATTCGTCGTTTGTGGAGTCAATTTCATCAAAATAAAAATGTGTGATCTTCTGCATAGTTCACGATTCTTGTCAATGGTTCTTAAGCCCGATCTGCCCCAAGAGTTGCATACATAATGGCTTTAATCGTATGCATGCGGTTTTCTGCCTCATCGAATACGATGGAACGGGGGCTTTCAAAGACTTCGTTTGTCACTTCAACTTCTTTCAGACCGAATTTTTCGTAAACGGACCTTCCGACACCGGTCTTTTGATCATGATAGGCGGGCAGGCAGTGCATGAAGACTGCCTGATCCTTGGCATATGAAAAGGCCTTCTCATTGACCTGGTAAGGAAGCAGGGCGTCGATCCTTTCCTTCCAAACTTCCGTTGGTTCACCCATGGAAACCCAGACGTCCGTATAGATCACATCACAGTCCTTACAGCCTTCTTCCACACTGTCCGTCAATGTAATGCTGCCACCGGTTTCCTTTGCGATCGCTCTACATTTCGAAACAAGGTCCTCTGCCGGATAATACTTCGGATTCGTGCAGGCGACGAAATCCATGCCAAGCTTTGCACAAGTCACCATCAGGGAATTGCCCATGTTATAGCGGGCATCGCCCATATAGACCAGGCGGATTCCCTTGAGATGACCGAAGTGTTCCTGGATGGTCAGCATGTCGGCGATCATCTGGGTCGGATGGAAGTCATTGGTCAGGCCGTTCCATACAGGGACATCGGCATATCTGGCCAGTTCCTCCACGATCTCCTGTCCGAAACCGCGATACTCGATGCCGTCAAACATACGGCTGAGCACACGGGCTGTGTCGGCGATACTTTCCTTTTTCCCGATCTGAGATCCGGATGGATCGAGATAGGTGGTCCCCATGCCGAGGTCGTGTGCAGCCACCTCAAAGGAGCAGCGGGTCCGGGTCGACGTCTTCTCGAAGATCAGGGCAACATTCCGGCCTTCTAAGACTTTCTGGTTCTTATGCGCCTTCTTTTCTGCCTTCAACCGGGCCGCAAGGTCGATCAGATACTGAATTTCCTCCGGCGTGTAATCCAGAAGCTTTAAGAAATCTCTGCCTGTTAAATCAATATTAGAAGCCATGTCTGTCTAATCCTCCTTCTTCTTTTCCCTTTTCGCTTTCCTTTTTGTCTTTTCTTTTTTATTTTCTTTTTATTTTCTTTTTTATTTTTCCTGATTTACTCGATTCTACACTATTTCAAGCCATATGGAAACCGGACAGAGGCGATTTCCTGGAATGTTGAGAAGAGATGGAGAAGCGGTGGAATCCTGACAAGGGAAGAAGGCGGTGAAATCCTGACAAGGACAGAAGGCGGTGAAATCCTGACAAGGGAAGAAGACGGTGTGACTTTTACCGAAGACCCTAACTTGGATCAAACAAAAATTGGATCAAACAAAAATTGGGGCAAACAAAAAACAGACAAAAATAAGGCCTCGAAGCTTGTCTTTCGAAACCTTATTTCACATATCTCATCATTCAATAGGAGTGTCAAAAGCACCTTTTGTCACTCATTTTTAATTACGCATGGTGGCAATTGACACTATCATCATTTGATCTTCCATCAGAAGAAAACATGATTTCCGATGACAAGGCCGGATCGACCGCTTCTTACCGGCCGGAAAGAGACTCTTCCTCCGACCACATCGCTTCCGTTCAGGGCTTCCTGTGCTGCGTTGATGCAGGACTGCTTCAATCCCCTTGCGATCACCTGGTCGAGGGCCTGTGCATTGGTGAACTGGCCACTCTGGAAAATGACACCGCGAACCGTGTTCGGAAAGCGGGAAGAACGTACCCGGTTCATGACAACGGAACCGACTGCTACCTGTCCCTGATAGATCTCATTACCGGCTTCATGCTGAATGATCGCAGCCAGAATCGTTACATCATCCGCCGTCGCCGCATAGCTTTCCTTCTGACTTACTGCCGTGGCCTGAGCATCTGCCTGTGCCTTTGCTTTCGCTTCATTTTTTGCCTTCTGTGCAGCCTCTGCTGCCGCCTTTTTGGCAGCGGCCTCTTCTTCGGCCTTCTTCTGAGCGGCAATCAGCGCCGCCTCTTCTTCATTGGTGATACCCGTTCCAAGCTTCTGAGAAACAGACACCAATTCGCTCTTAATGAATCCGTTCTTTCCATTGACCGAAACAGCGATCCATCCGTCCACCGGCGTCTGGTCTGTACGAACAGATACTTCGTTATTTTGATAAAGTGCAGAAACGATGCCGGAAGTCACATCCGGAAGTTCACGCACCCGGGCCGCATCCGCTGTAACCTTAGCTGTAGTCGGGCAGACCTGATCTGCAAGTGCCTTTGCACTGTCACCGACCAGAGCATAGGCAGAACTGATATATCCGCTGAGATTTCCCGACCGGATCTGATACCAGCCGTTCTCTTCTCCTAAGATCTCTGCCACATCGCCTTTTCGCATCTTACCGACGACGCTTCCGGATTCGGAAGCAGAATTCCTTACATTTGCGGAAGTATCAACATTTGCAATCAGGCGATTGGCCCATTCCGGATACTGTACAGCAGAGGATTTTGTAGAAGTCTCATCATCCTGTGCTCTCGCATTTGCTTGATCTGTATCTGCAGAAGTTTCTCCATTCTTCCCGCTTGCAACAAGATTTGCAGCATATTTATCTGTCTCAGTTCCTGCAGATACCTGCATCACTCCGATTGCCGCTGTCACACCAGCCAGACCATTGCTTGTGACTGTATCCTGCGCCATTCGGCTTTCCCTTTCCGGAATTCGGTAAGCGCCGGCCGTCAGCATAGCTCCAACTGCCAAAACCGCTGCCGCCTGGTAGATATTTCTTCTTGATATACCCATAAGCCTCCTAAATGATGCCTTATGTTACTTCATCCTACTCAGCTAAAATTTTTTCTGAACAAATTTCTACTGTTTTTGCAAAATGTAACCCGAAATGTTTCGTTTGTTACATTTGTGTTACAAGCAATATAGCATAAGCTTTCAGAATTGTCAAATTTCTATGACTGCTATGGCTGCGCCATGCTCTCGACAGTGGTCACGATATTTTAGATATGGATTCAAGATGTTTCTGATCTGCCTTGACATTCCGTAGTTTCGGGCATTTAATTGTTATGTTGATTATAGTGTCCGAAGCCGAGAAGCAGCGAAGCAAGGCGTAATCAATCATTGATAACTACCGAATCTATAACAATCGATAATGAAGAAGGTATCAGGTAATGAAGAAAATTGTTTTGACCGGTGGCGGCACTGCCGGCCATGTCACTCCGAATATTGCACTATTACCGGCACTCCGTGAAGACGGTTTTGAGATTTCCTATATCGGATCTTACAAGGGAATGGAGAAAGAACTGATCGAGGCCCAGGGGGTTCCCTATTACGGCATATCCTCCGGCAAACTCCGCCGTTACTTCAACTGGAAGAACTTTTCCGATCCTTTCCGAGTTCTGCACGGCTATTTTCAATCCATATCTCTTCTTCGAAAAATAAAGCCCGATGTCATTTTCTCCAAGGGCGGTTTCGTTTCCGTGCCGGTGGTTCTGGCTGCCAGAAGCCTTCATATTCCGGCCCTGATCCATGAGTCCGATATGACTCCGGGCCTGGCTAACCGAATTGCCATGAGGGGCGCCGTGAAGGTCTGCTGTAATTTCCCGGAAACTGTATCGAAAATCGAATCCGGCAAGGGTGTCCTGACCGGTACGCCGATTCGTCAGGAATTGATGAAGGGCGACCCTGAAAAGGGACTTTCCTTTACCGGATTCAACTCAGAAAAACCGGTTCTTCTCATCATCGGCGGAAGTCAGGGGTCCGTTTTCATTAACAATGCCGTCCGCGGTTCCCTCGATCAACTTTTGCAGGACTTCCAGATCATCCATCTCTGTGGGAAAGGTCATCTGGATCCGAAATTGGAAGGCCGAACCGGATACCGCCAGTATGAATACATCTCAAAAGAGCTGCCGGATCTCTTTGCCTGCGCCAATCTCATTATTTCCAGAGCCGGAGCAAATGCCATCTGCGAACTCCTTGCTTTGAGGAAGCCGAATATTCTGATCCCCCTGTCCAAAAATGCCAGTCGTGGCGACCAGATCCTGAATGCCAAATCTTTTGAAAAGCAGGGCTTCTCCAAAGTATTGGAAGAAGAAAGCATCAATGCCGATATTTTGACCTCTGCCGTCCGGGAAGTCTATAAAGATCGTCAGACCTATATCGATGCCATGAACCAGAAGCAGGGCATCGACTCCATTACCAAAATCGTGGGACTTCTCAATCAGGCGATCAAAGAAAAGGGCTGATTGCCGGAGATTTCATTGTTTTCAAAAACAGAGCTGATTCCTTACGATTCAGCTCTGTTTTTCTGTTTTAATTCATCTTCAGTTTCTCACAGACAGCCTTGATTTCATCTTCTTTCATGCCGCAATGAGAAAATTCCAGAAGATTCTTATTGGGCTGATCCACATAACGAGGAATCAGATGCAGATGAAAATGGAAGACCGATTGTCCTGCCACCTCATTATTGTTCTGCAAGATATTGAAGCCGTCGCAATGAAGCACTTCCGTCATATGTTTTGCTAATTTTTGCGCCAAAGGAAAGATTTTAGCGGCAATAGCCGGATCCAGATCATAAATATTCCGATAATGCTCTTTCGGAAGAATTAAAGCATGGCCCTTCGAAGCCGGATCCGCATCCAGAATGACTCTGAAGTCCTCATCCTCATAGATCGTATTGGTCGGAATCTCTCCGTTTGCCAGCTTACAGAAAATACACTGATCGTCTTTCATCCCTTACTCCTTTTTCCAAAAGATTTCTGTCTGACCGGGCTTTAATATGCTTTCCAGTCCGGTCTCCTTTTATCTCCCTGAGTATAGCATTCCGCCGGACCGACCTCAATCTTTTGAAACCTTCCATTTTGATCCAGAGAAGGGTCTTCCGGGTCAAAGATTCGATCTTCCTCCAGAAGTTTCCTGTCATCCCGAAATCCGCCGAAGATTCCATGTATTTTGTTTCGGATGCTTTCACGGATCCTTTGAAAGAGAAGTTCTACTCTGCTTTGAGAGGCAGGTCTGCCTCCCCTTTTTCTCCCGGACTCTTTTTCCTTTTCCCTCCATTGTCCAAGTTCCTTTCCCTGGTTTTTTTCTGATTCTTTGCCTTTCCATCCACTATTTTTTTCTCCAAAGGATGCCTCCCTTCTTCCCGGCTGCTCAGGCTCCGGCCTCCCGTAATTCTCCCGGAAAGAGACCGCCTCTTTTTCAATATTACTTACTCCGCCGCAGTTCTTTAAGGGGCTCACTTCTTCCAAGAGACGATCTACAGAAATATCCTCCTCCGAAAGGATACGATAAAGCCTGTAGCAGAGATTCATTTCTTCCTTCTTCTCATGATCCACAAGAGGAAGGAAGAACTCAAAAAGTTCCCGCATCTGCTCCCAGAGAGGGCGTTCCAATGCCGGGCAATAGCAAAGCTTTGTTTCTATTTTTCCCTCTCTTTGCGAAATATAAACCGTCTCCGGGCTGATGAAGAGTTTCCCTTCCGAGAGGAGATAGTTGTTGATCTCTTTCATTGCCAGACCGAGGTCCATAACCAGCTGGCAAAGGATCTCCCCGGACAGGCCCTCCCGATCCAGATAATTTCGAAGAGAAGACAAGCCACTGATGTCATACCAATATTGGATTTCTCCGTTATAGCTGACCGGATAATAACCCATCAAGGTATGAAGTTCATTTTTCTCCAGCATCTGCGTCTCAAAATTGGATTCTTCCTCCCCCTCTTCAAGAGAATCCAACTCTGTCAGAATCATATACGCCTTATTTGCATTTCTGGTATAAAGTATCTCCATGCCCTTCCCCTCTCCGAAGATCTCCAAAGCCTTCCTATTTCAGTTGTTCCAGAATATCCTTTCCTGCAGAGATCAAACGGAAGCGCTTTGTCACATTCATATCCTCCATCCTGCCTGCTGTTATGGAAATCGACTCCTGATAAACAGATAAACCCAGAAGGATCACAGAACCGACAGTAAGTAAACAGATGGAAAAAATGATGGCAGCTTCCACCGTATAAGATGCTTCCCAGGATCTGTTGAAAAAACAGAGACACGCTTTTGCATGGCCGACCATTTCAAAGCCTGTCTTTTCTTTCCTACTTTCCTTTGCCTCCAAATCCTCACCTCCAAATGGAATGCATTGTATTGTTAAGAGTATCTGCCTTGTGTCAGGATCTCCAGCCAAGAAGCAGCACATAGGCCACAAGAACAAAGGGAATAAACGGGACTCTTGCCCTCTTGGTAATTTTACCGATCAGATAGAGAAAGAGGGAGGTCAATCCCATTAGAATCGCAGCAAACCATAGCAGGATCATATTGTCCCAGAAACCCAGGAAGATACCGGACACCAGGAAAAGAAGACCGTCACCATATCCGATCTGCTCCCCGGAAAGGCGGCAGATCAGAAGAAGGGCGACACCGATCATGAGACCCCCAAGCAGATTTTCAATGGAAAGCCTCTGAAACAGGAGATGAAAGAATAGTCCAAGGATCCCAAAAGCCAGAATCTGCCAGCTGGCTATTTTTCTCTTATGAAAATCTTCGATGCTAAGAATTCCGAGCATACCAAGCAGACTGGCACTTTCCATCCCGATCCATCCTTTCCGACATTGTAAACCATGGCTTCGCTTTCTTTCCCAGGTCCTTCGCCTATCTTCTTTTTCTTGACTTCTTATTACGATCCCCCGCACTTACTGCAGGCATGGCAGCCATGCGCCTTGGCATCCTTCAGGCTCATCTGTCTTACGGATCTTTTGATCGCCGGGCAGTTTCGGTCCTTGTGATAGCGATTGCCGTAATTTGCAATATAATAGGTTCCCGATTTCCTGTTTTTACAAAATGGACAGGCATAGTATTTCGACCCGTCATTTGACCGCTTCATAGGAAGCACCCATTTCGATACAGCTTCCAGCCGAATATTCAGATAGCTGCAAGAACGGTTCAAGTGATATGCCCTGCCGTTTGGTGTGACATAAACCAGGCGGCTTTCATCATTTTCCTCCATCGAAGGATTCCATCCAACCCACCGCCGAGTGGCTGCTGTCTGTGTCAACCGAAGGCCCTTTTGTCCGAAAAAAGGCAGCTCCAGATTTACTGCATAGTTTACTGTCAGGCGGATCTTCGTTCGATCCACATGAGATGCCAGAAGATTCAGCCCCATGACGCCGCCTTGAATTTCTTTTTTATCGATATCGGACTCTAAAACCTTCTGGTAGAAACGAGCACTGAGAAGGCCCTGCAGACTGGCATCAAAGTCATTCGGAGCCAGATTTCTCTTTCCATTCAAAGAAACCGGAGTTCCATAGATGGCTCCTTCTCTTACCGTTTCATCCATGATCTGACCGATCTCATGCTGCAAAGTCAGAATCCGCATAAAGAAGATCAAAGTGACAAGAAGACAGAGAATCAGTGGAAGAACTATGGAAGCTTCGACTGTCATGGAAGCCGTAGAATACTTTCTTTTCCTGAAAGCCGGGGTGCATGGGGGTGTCTCCCTTTTCATAGTCTGAGAACTGCATATAGGGGAATTTAGCAGTTGAAGCGTAAGAAGAGAGATTTTAAAACTAAAACCATGGCTGACATTTTTCGGACAGTTCTTACCATCCGAATCTTTTCTCAGACTACTTCTTTCATCATCCAGAGACACCCCTATGCACCCCCTTCCATTCCCTTTCTTACCTATCATGTGAGATAGGAAAAAGTCTTCTCTCTCTTATAGTCATACAGTTCGCCCTTCCCCTGAATACTGGGCACAAAGGAAAGAAAGACCGGATCTGCATAATAGTTCCATTCCAGGTCTGCGCAATAGATCAGATGATCCATACGGATCGATTCATACCCTTGACGAGAACATAGATCCGCTTCAATTAGATCCAGAGATCGTAACCCCAGTCTTTCGGTCGAAAGTGCCAGGAGGAAAATACTAAGATATGCCTCATAATTTAAGCCATGATCCGACCCTTTTGCCTTCTCCCCCCGGCTGAGACTCTGCCCCAGATTCGTAAGAGAGGATCTCCATTCTGATTTACTTTTCAGGATAGGAATCTTTTCTCCCGAAAGAAGTGCCCGAAGATCCATTACACTTTCAACGAATGCCCATGCAGCCAGGATAGCCAGTTTAATTGCCTGCTCCAGACTGCCACCGCTGAAAATGCTTAAAACTGCCGCAAAGCTTTCAGCCAAGGCTGTCTTCTCCGGATCCTTCATAAGAGAGATGAAATTCTGTCCTTCTCTTAAGGCAAGGATTCGCATCAAGGTTTCTTTTAAGTTATCCCGATCATTATCTTTGCCGCCGATCAGATATTCACTCCCATAGGATAAAGAACCGTCTTCCTTTGGTTCCAGGCAAAATCCTAAGTTTTTTTTGGCATACTGCTGATATAATCCCCTCTCTACAGGCGACAGTCCTTCCGTCCTTTGATTTCCCTGCTGTAATGTTCGATGAGATACCCGATCTGACAGGTCAATTTTCTTGTCACTGACCGTTTTGCCTTTTGGCATAAGGAGATCCAGAATATCCTTGCTTCGCATTTTCTCTGCAAGACCGATTGGATTTTCGACACCCTTCCATTTCTTCTTCTCTCTTTCCCTCCGATCCTTTTCTTCCTGGGAAAGTTCCTCCTTTTTGTCGTCGTTCTTCTTTGTTTTCTGCTTTTCGATCTCTTCTAAAGCCTGACTCCCATGCTCGATCAACTGATCCGGAGAATCCGCCGCATTCTGGCCTTCCTCTCCGGAAACGCCCTCTTTCGCTTTGTCGATCAAATCCTCCGGTAAGTCCTCCAACGCTGTCTGTGCTGCCATGCGAAGGAAGGGCAGCCCTCCCTGATCTGTCAGAAGTCCGTAATTTTTTATCTGACAGGAATCTGCCTTGATCCGAAGGTAGCTTGTTCCTGTCCACGTCTTTGGATTTCCGCATTCCTCCGCATAGGACAAGCCATAATCCGAAAGCATGGCTCCGCTGTCATCCTGATTCGCACAGGTCATATCTACACCAAGGATTCCATAATCTGTCCATAAACAGTCTACAAACCGCGAGAACACGGCATTGGTACTATTTTCCGTGATTCGATCACAGGACCGGTTCAAGGCAAGGATCCTGACTCCCTCTGCCAAGGTAAAGAAAACTGCCATAAGAGAAAGTAAAGTCAGGCAGAAGAAGATGCTTGTTCCTCCCCATAGGCCTTTCGGCCTGCCGGAATTAAACATTGTTTGCATTTCTCTGGATCTTACTGAAGATATTATCTACCAGGTCATTCAACTGCTCTTTAAAAATCAGAACCAAACCGATAATAACGACCAATATCAATATGACCTCAACCACACCTGCTCCATCTTCTTCCCGAAAGAATCTCTTCACTTCAAGTTTCTTTCCCATTTCTCTGATTGCTTTCATAGGCTCCTCCTTTTTCCAAATCACCTGTCCCATAACTCTCTCATCCCCATAACCTTCGCATTCTATTTTCTATTTCATAACTCCCTTTTTCTTTTATCCCCCAAACATCCCTGTTTGGATCCCATACATTGCCGGGAATATCAAAATGGCCAATACGACTCCCATGAGAAGCATCATAGGAAGTAAGAGTCGGGTTGAAATCTTCTCACCCTCCGAACGAACCCGATTCTTCGACTCTTCTCTGGCCTCTCTGGCTTCTCGCTCCAAATGCAAAAGGAGGTCACCCGTCCCTCTCGCCAGATTCTGTGTCAGAAGCAGGGACAGCTTACGAAAACTTCTTTCCCCTGCCCGGCTTCCCATATGCTCATAAGCTTTCTGTTCTCCGGTTCCGGACTCCATTTCCCGAATGGTCATAAGGAGAAGCTCGTAGCCCGGACGTTTTTCCTTTCCCTTCTCCCGACCTGCCAGATAAGTCCGACCGATCCGTTCCATTGCACCCCTGGTCGTGATACCGGATTGTACATAGAGAAAGAGCATGTTTAATATTCCCGGATAATCTTCTCTCATCGCTTCGAGATACTGATCTTTTCTCCTCTTTTTTTCTGCCATCCCGGCAAAAGTCAGTACGAAGGCAGTAATGAAACCAAGAATGGATAGATTTCTCCCCCTGCCACTGTCTTTTTCATACCAAAAAACCTTCTGTTTTCCCGCTTTCAATGGCAGTTTCATTTTTTTCTGATCCGAAGATTTATCCTCTGCATCCGACCAGGCCTGATCCAAAATTTTACGAAGTCCTTCTGTCTCCCCCGGATCCGCCGGATAAAGAACCAAAGGATACTCCAAAGTCACTTTCGTCTCCTGGCAGGTCAACTCCACCTGACCGATGACCTCTGTCTTTTCAATACCTGCATTCAGAACCGTCCCGTCATTTTTGATGAGATCCTTCGGTTCAAATCTCCAGCTTGCCGCAACCCAGCCGTCCACATAGGAGGATTGTGGCTTCAAATCCCTTTCAACCTTCGACAGGCTCTTATTCTCCCCCGCCAGCGAAGTATCTATTTCTTTTTCTGCCTGACTGAACTTCTTTTGGATCTCAGCGGAAGAAAGTCTTCTTTCTGCCGTTTTTCCTTCGTAAGTCAGTCTCTTTTTTCCACTCTTGACGATAAATTCATAGGTTTTCGCGCCTTCTCCATATTCCGGTCGTTTGACCGTATCCTCTGCCAAAAAATGGCTGTGAATCAGATCTCCCACGGAAAGCACAAGTCCCAGACACTCGATCAAAAGCAGAACCCGCACCAATTTCTTCGGCAGCGGACTGCCCCTGGTCTTCTGCCAATGCAGAAAACCGGCCAGACCTGCCAGACATAACAATGAAATAATCATAACTTCTCCCCCTCTATTCTTGCGATTTTCCTTTGTTCCTAACTCCTGATTGATTCCTTTCTCCCGATCTTTGATTTTCTCTTCGCCCCGATCAAAATTTTCATAGCCCGCTTTACATTCTTGCCGACTGAATCATTCTTCGTCCCAGAAATACCGCCAAAAGATAGACGAAAAGACAGATCGTCATGACCGTGACCCCAGCCGGATTGTGATAAGAAGCCTGTAAAAACTCCGGCGATGCCAGAGAAATATAGACCAGGATCCCAGTCGGCATGATACTCATGATTTTCAGCTCCAGTTTTTTGTCCGCTATAACCGCTTCTATTTCCTGGCAAAGTTCCAGATTCTCACCAATGGAAATGGCGGTCTTTCTGATATTCATTCCATAATCTCCACCCAGTCTCTTAGCAAAAGCGAAGATCTCAGCAAATCCCCGGACTTCCGTATAAGGCCACTTTTCTGCAAATTGGAGAAAAGCCTTTTCTACAGGCTGATTCAGGCCTACCCTCCGGTTTAACTGCCTAAGATCCTCCTGAAATACCGTGCCTTCCGGATAGAGTTCTAAGAGTTCTCCTTCTGCCTGAGCAAAAGAGCGCTCAATCGAATAGCCGCCACTTAATGATGTGGCTAGGATATTCAAAAGTTCCCGAAATTGCCGATGAAACTCTTCCTCTCTTTCCGTTTCTTTATCCTGTCGGATCCGCCTATGATTTAAAAAGGAGATCGGAAGAATTAAAATCAGACCAAAGGGAGATCGATAAAACAGGAAAGCAAAAAGGATACTGACAAAAAGATCTTCGAAAACTTCGATCACCAGGTTACGAAGCCGGCTCTTTTCATCTTTTCTATGTGAATCAGTTCCCCGTCTTTCTCCCATTGATAGGCCTCCCCTTCCTCCCGGT
Source organism: Porcibacter vitabionis (assembly GCF_046263795.1). Classification (NCBI taxonomy): domain Bacteria; kingdom Bacillati; phylum Bacillota; class Clostridia; order Lachnospirales; family Lachnospiraceae; genus Porcibacter; species Porcibacter vitabionis. The sequence continues at coordinate 40,722 of NZ_JBJYZD010000012.1, forward strand.
CTTCCTTCAGGCGATAGAGCCGGTTCAGCCGGATCTCTCCATCTTCCATGCCGTCCACTTCCGAAATTTCTACAAGTCTTCGGCTTTTATCTCTTAAGCGGGCCAAGTGAATGATGATATCAATCCCGGCAGCAATCTGCTGACGAACAGCGGCAAGCGGGAGATCTGCCTGTCCTCCCATCAGAATCATGACCTCCAGACGGGACAGCATATCCCTGGCAGAATTCGCATGACCGGTACTTAAGGATCCGGGATGCCCCGTACTCATCGCCTGCACCATATCAAGTGCTTCTCCTCCCCGACATTCGCCAATAATAATTCGATCCGGTCGGAGACGAAGGGAAGTTCTCACCAGGTCCCGGATTGTTACTTCGAGTTTTCCCTCCAGTGTCTTGTTCCGGCTCTCCAGCCGTATCAAATTCGGGATACCGAGAACCACGAGCTCTGCAGAATCTTCGATCGTTATCACCCGCTGGTCACTGGGAATAAATTCCGTCAGGGCATTTAAAAAGGTGGTTTTCCCGCTGGAAGTACCTCCCGAAATAAAGATATTGTAGCGGGCTTCCACAGCCTTCCTGAGAAAATCCGCAATCTCCACTGACAAAGAGCCGTTTGCCAGCAGCTGATCCATCCGGATCGGCTCCTTCGGAAACTTTCGGATGGAAAGAATGGGATGATCGATTCCGATCGGTGGAAGGACAATACAGACACGTTCCCCATGAATCCTTGTATCCAGAATCGGCGAGGATTCACTGATGATCTGATTATTTGCCGCTGCGATCTGCTGGATGACATCCATCAGCCTCTCTTCCGAAGCAAACTTCCGGTCAGACAGATAGATCCGGCCTCGCTTTTCCAGAAAGATCTGATCCGGACCATTAATCATAATTTCAGTGATCTCCTCATCCTCCAGAAGTTCCTGAAGGATATCGAGTTTCCGGATCGAGTTGAAAACCGTCTCTTCCAGCATCTGTCTTTCCTGTATGGACAGTGGCCTTTCTCTTCCCTCCCGACAGACCTCCCGTCGGACACAGGACCGGACCGTCTCATCCTCAAGGTCCTGATTTTGATCCAGCTGTCTCAGGACCTTGCTTCGGATCCTGGCGTCAAGCCCGGGCATACTGCATTCCTCCAAAATGATTTCTTACAAAGAGGCCCAGATTTCCATCCATCAGTTCCTCCATGCAATAATTACTCTCGCTGAGATTTCCCGCATTCAAGGGCAGGAGGACTTCCTGTATGGAGATCGTCGGATTCATTTTCTTCACCGAAGCCGCAAATTGCAGGGTACCGGTTTGATAATAACTTCCGGCCTTCCCCAATAGATAGATTGCATCCATTTCCTTCAGCATCGACAGGAATCCTTGCGGCAATGTCCCGAACAGCATGATAATATTCGTAAAACCGGATTCCTGGATATGATGGATCAGAGCCAGCCATTGCTTTTCACCGATATGGGCCAGTTCTGACGGATTCGACACCGGGGCCAGATAGGAAAATCCATGATAGGATTCCAGACAAACCTCAATGCGAAAATTTTCCCCTTGCTGTTCCATCTCATAGATGGCATCTACCAGATTGCATTCAGCTTCCCTGCCCACCAACTGGTTCATAATGCTATTCTCTTCAATATCCAGAAAAATAGTTTTCCCTTTTTCCGACATATAACGGGCATAGGTCAGGGCAAAGGGAAGCTCAAGTTCATGTCTCATTGGAGAATAGATGCCCATGATCCTTGTCTTTCCTGCGTAACGGGACCCAGGTGACAGGGTCTTCCATTCCATATTGGACAACTTGTCCAGAAAAGCCGTCATGGACTGAAATTTATAGAGTGAATCATAGGTCCGATAACCGATCTCTGCGCTGCCGCAAAGCTGAATCACATGCCGGATATGAAGCTTTTTCACCTGGTCATTCTCATAGATTCGGATATATTCCTCCGTCATAAGACCGATTTCAAAAGCCCCTTCCTCTTTTTCATAGGCCGACGGATCCGTAAGATAAGAGATGAAAAACTTCTGCCCGCACCCCAGGAGATAACGGACCAGGGCATTTACATAGCTTTTGTCACTGTCACAGATCAAAATTCTTACACCATTCATAGAACCCCCCTGCATTTTAAAAATTTTAAAAAAAGAAAGACTGTATAAGCTGCCAGAAGAAAGGGTGCCAATGGAATTCTTTCCCCCTGTCCCGGCTCCTGATACTTTTTCTTGAAGCCCTCCACCGGTATTCTTCCCGCATAGGAGAAAAGCTGCCAAAGAGACTTCCCGAGGCTTTTCTTTCGAATCATACGGCCCAGGGAAAAAACTGCCGCCGGAAGGAAACAAAAGAACAGAAAAAGCAGCATCTCCCGGAAGCAAAAAAGTACCGATAAAGCGGCCAGAAGCTTTACATCCCCGGCTCCAATGCCCCCGCAAAGGAAAAAGGGATAGAAGAAGCAGATCGGCCAGATCAGCCTCAATAAAAGAAGCAATGCCGTTCCCGGGTCAACCCCCTCATGACAGAATGCCAGTGGTATTACAATAGCCAGGGCGAGAAGGATCCACCTGTTTTTGATCTTCTTGTCCCTTCGATCCGTCACCGCTGCCGGCAGCAGGAAAATGTAAACCAGTAAATACCATTTCATTTCTTTCCTCCAGTGATCTGCATTATAGAGAGGTCAAAAGAAAAGGACAAAGTTTTTTTCTTCCAAAAAGATGTTTGTAAAAAATGCCGAAAAGAAATTCTGTCAAATATTTTGTATAGGCTGCATGATTCTTCTCACCTTTTTCCACATAGACCTTGCTTTTCTTTAGGGATTTTCCACAATTGCACATGCACTTTTGAGCATAAAAAAAGAAAGCCCAAAAAAAGGCTTTCTTTCTTCTTTGTCTATATTGTCTATTTCAGCAAAAGGGGCAACTTTTTAAAATCACAGCTCCGTCCGGCCGTCTAAAGCACGAAGCAAGGTGACCTGGTCTATATTTTCCAGATCGCCTCCCACCGGAACGCCACTGGCGATCCGGGTGACACGGATCCCGGTCGGCTTGACCAGTTTACTGATATACATGGCTGTTGTCTCGCCTTCCAGATTGGAATTGGTGGCAATGATCAACTCTTCCACGTCTTCCTTCTGCAGCCGGGTCATCAATTCCTTCAAGCGGATGTCTTCCGGACCGATTCCCTGCATAGGGGAAATCGCGCCATGCAGGACATGATAGACGCCTTCATATTTCCCTGTCTTCTCATAGGCTGCCAAATCCCGCGTTTCTTCCACAACCATGATCTGCTTGTGGTTTCTCTTGGGATTACTACAGATCGGGCAGATCTCCTGGTCTGTTAAGGTACAGCATTCCTTACAGTAATGCACGTTATTTCTGGCTTCCGTCAAGGTATGTGAAAGTCTTTCAACATCCTCCTTAGGTTGATGAAGGATATGGAATGCCAGTCTCTGGGCAGATTTCGGTCCTATGCCGGGCAGGCGCCCCAGTTCCTCGATCAGGGAACTGATCTCCTTCGAATAATATTCCATTCTCTGTCTGATGCTCCGCCTTAAAACATTCCGCCAAGTCCACCGGTGAATTTGGACATAGCGGCCTGAGACTGCTCATCTACCTGGCGGAGAGCTTCATTGACCGCAGCCATCACAAGATCTTGCAGTTCCTCTACATCTTCCGGATCCACGACAGTCGGATCGATTTCCACCTTCGTCACTTCTCTCTTACCGGAAACCGTTACCTGGACTACACCGCCACCTACGCTGGCAGTGATCTCCTTGGTCTCGAGGTCTTTCTGTGCCTCCTCCATCTGTCTTTGCATGCGCTGTGCCTGCTTCATCAGATTATTCATATTTCCGGGCATTCCTCCCGGGAATCCACCTCTTTTAGACATTCTTATTTCCTCCTTCTTCGGGTTGATCGATTTCTACATGAATGTCAAGATCGTGTTCGGAACCAAATTTAGTGATCAGATCCTCATGAAGATCGCTATTATCCCTGCCACTATTATTTACTTCATAAACAATCTCGACCTGGGCATCCGCCGCATCGTTGATCAGAGTCTGAATGATCTTCCGATGCTCTTCTTTCATCTCGTCGTCAAAGAGCCAGCTTGCGGCAATACTTCCGCCATTTTCCTGATCTGTCGAGTCAGCCACAAGTTCCAGTTTTCCATCCGGACTGACGGTCGGGAAAAGCGCTGTCATGATGGTCTTTAAAAAACCATCCGTGATCCGGCTGACCATGCCTTTCCATTTTCCTGCCAGTCGCCTGACCTCTTCCGGTGTTGCATCGGGGATCATCTGTTTTTTTACACTCTTTTGGGCTTTGGACCTGTCTGCTTTTGCCCCGGCTTCTGACCCTGGCTCAGCCGGAGCAAAAACCACTCCCTCTTCTACCTGTTTTTCCAGATCGTCGATCCTCTCTATCAGAGAGTCCAGATCCTCTTCCATTTCCGGCCGGCACATTCGAATCACAGCCACCTCAAGAAGGATCCGTTTCTGAGAAGAAAATTTCATTTCATTCGAGAGATCTGACAGGATCCGAATATAACGCATCAGGATGTGGTCATCGATTTTTACTGCCAATTCTTTTAAAGCCTCGAAGTTCTCCGATGACATCTCCAGGAGATCCTCGGCCTTATCCATACTTTTGGCAAGCAGAAGATTTCGTAAATACCAGACGAAATCATTGACAAACTGGGTCAGTTCCCGGCCTTCATTTACAACGCCTTCAATCGTCAGGATTGCATTAACCGTCTCCTTTTTCAGGATCTGAACCAGAAGAGTCTGGAAGATCTCGTTGTCGACTGCACCAAGGATTTTTAAAACATCATCATAACTGATATGACGATCCATGTAAAAGGCAATGCATTCATCCAGGATACTCAGACCGTCACGCATGGATCCGTCCGCGCACTTTGCAATATAGCGAAGTGCCTTGTCATCGATGTCCACCTTCTCCTGATCCATGAGTTCTCTCATGCGTCCGGCAATGGTTTCGATCGAGATCCTGTGGAAATCGTAACGCTGGCAACGGGAGATAATGGTGATCGGCACCTTCTGGATCTCAGTCGTAGCCAGAATGAAGATCACATAGCTCGGAGGTTCCTCCAGCGTTTTCAAAAGCGCATTAAATGCTCCTTGGGAAAGCATATGAACCTCATCGATAATATAGACCTTATATTTCCCCTCTGTGGGCGGATAGGCAACTTCTTCGATGATATCCCGGATATTATCCACACCATTATTACTGGCGGCATCGATCTCGATCACATTCAGAGAACTTCCATCCAGAATATGCTGACAGGTCGGACATTCATTACAGGGACTGCCATCATCAAGGGGATGCTCACAATTTACGGCCCGAGCCAGAATCTTCGCCACCGTCGTCTTTCCTGTTCCCCGGGTTCCCGTGAACAAATAGGCATGGCCGATTCGACCGGTTCGAACCTGATTCTTTAAGGCAGTTACAATGTGATCCTGCCCCTTTACATCCTGAAATTCCCGGGGGCGGAATTTCCGGTATAAAGCCATGTATGACATAGATTACTCCATTCTTTTTTGCAGACTGTCAATATACCCCGTATTCACAACCCAGATGGTCTGCTTCCATGTCATCCACGAGTTCCCATTCCCACTTATTCTTCAAACTGATCTTCTTACGATAAAGTTTCAGCTCTGCATGACCGGTACCACCGCACCAGAGATTCTTATGACGCATGGAACCGTCCGGGGCTTCATAACGGTTTTTCAGCATATCTTCCTTCTGACAGACGGCATGAACCAAGAGTCTCGCCAGAGGAGTCTCCTGCTCGATATACCAGTGGATCTCCTTCTTACTTTCCTTGACCTTCAGCTTATTCTTCGTTAAGGTCCAGACCTTGGAGAAGTTGAATTCATAAGGAGTTCCCTCGTACCAGAGGGCAGATAAGACCGTATCCTTGATCTCGTGATTGCCGACTCTGGGGCATCCTCCGCCGATATCGAATACGGTATCTTCCAGTTTCTTCCCGCTGACCTTGCTTCGAATGTCATTGGAAGACAGCCAGATCCAGGGACTGGTAAAGTCAGAGCCCCAGTTCTTATCGGCATATCCATAGCATTCTCCCGGAGTTACCTGATACTCGGTTCCGTTGAAATATACCTGGCCCGAATATTCGGTCTTCATGCCTTCCGCATGCCAGAACATCTGAAAGGCATCCAGATCCCGCAGCATCCGTCCCGCACCGAAACCGACATTGAAGGCAGTTTTCTTTTCAATCTTCAGATCCCAGACCATGGATCCGGCATCGGAGAGGTATTCCGGATGACTCTCTGCCTCCTCTTTTGAAACTTCGACTCTTCCAAGGGTACGGGTTTCTGACAGGAAACAGTTGTCTGCGCTGATAAGAAAAGGTGCCTCTTCCTTGACATTGACCTGATCCCAGCCAAAGAAACGATGAATCTGGCAGGCGTCCTTACCCCAGCTTCCAACTTTGACCATGAGATAGGAGGGTTTCTTTCCGCTTTCCTGATTTGCCGGCAACTGACCGAAAACAGGAGCCGAACCGCCAAGTGCAGGGTTGATCGTGAAAAACTCAATAAAAAAGCTTCTCTCTTCTCCCGTATATTTGTTTTTCCCTGTGAAACTATGCCACCACCAGTCATAGCCCTTCGATGCCAAGGGACCCTTCAGCATGAAGACATCCCGGTCCGGATCCTGCCGGTTAAAGGATCGCTCTACATTTTCAGATGCGGGCTTCTTCATAATGTTGATGTTGGGAAGTTCTATATTCGGAAATGATATATTCTTTCGTTCCATATTAACCTCCGGAATGCTTTTTCAAATATTATACCACGAACCACCTTTCTTCCAAATCCTTCTTGCGAAATTTATTTGAATAGAGTAATATCATTAAGTGCCTGTCTTTGAAGCAGAAAATAAGACAGATGGAGATGTACTCAAGAGGTTCAAGAGGAGGCACTCGAAATGCTTTAGGCCGGGCGACCGGTGCGTGGGTTCGAATCCCACCGTCTCCGCTTATGGGATGCTGTGAACATGGTTCGCAGCATTCTTTCTTTTTCAGCGAATTTAGCAAAGAAAATTGCCTGCAGAAAAGAGGTTACTATGGCTTATCGTCAAAAGCTTACCGAATCCGATGTAAAGAAGATCCAGGATGAGATCCGCGACCGTAAAGTCAATATCCGACATCAGATTCTGGAAGAAGTAAAAGAAGCGCGGGCTCAGGGAGATTATTCCGAAAACTATGAGCTCTATGCAGCAAAGCGCGCCAAAAATCAAAATGAATCCCGGATCCGTTATCTGGAAAACATTCTGAAGAATGCCATTGTCATCAGTGATGCCAGTAAGGATGACGAGGTCGGCATGAATAATCTCGTCACGATTTATTTCCCGGAAGACGACGAGGAGGAGACCTATAAGATCACGACCTCCATCCGAAGCAACTCCATGGAGAACCGTCTGGACATGGAATCGCCCCTGGGAAAGGCTCTTCTCCACCACAAAGTCGGTGACAAGATCCATGTCCATGTAAGTCCGGATGTCTCCTATGATGTCGAGATTCGTAAAATTGATAAAACAGCGGATGGAGACGATGACATCCAGTCTTTCTAAGGTCTTTTGTCAGACCCTAAAGGAGATGGTCCTTCCCGTTGCCTCATATTTCCGATAATGAACGCCTGCTGCCGAGAGCATCCGCTTGGATGCGATCACAGAAGGCGTTTTCTCATATTTGTCATCCGCATAGATCAGTTCCCGGATCCCGGCCTGAATGATGGCCTTGGCACACTCATTGCATGGGAACAGTGTCACATAGAGCTTACTTCCCTCGAGGGACCCGCCCCGATAATTCAAAATTGCATTCAATTCACTATGGGTCACATAGAGATACTTATTCTCCAGAGGATCTCCCTCCCTGGCCCAGGGGAAGACATCGTCCGAACAGCCCTTGGGAAAGCCGTTGTAACCCATGGACAGGATCTTATTGTCCTGACTTACAATACAGCAGCCCACCTGGGAATGCGGATCTTTGGACCGCATGCCAGACAGATAAGCAACTCCCATAAAATACTCATCCCAGGAAATATAGTCCAGGCGTTTATTGCTCATTCTCCTCTTCCTCCTTTTCCATGGATTGAAGTTTAGAAGCAAGCTTTCGAGTAGTTTCCTTTAAGGTCTCATAGCACAGGCCATAGGTCGGAAGCGGTGCCCCGTAGGGATTCATTGTCTCCAATTCCTCTCCGACGAAATAAGCCAGGACAAAGGTATTGTCCTCTTCGGCGGAAGGATAACGAAGGAGGACCTGTTCTCTCTGCTTTTCCGACATAGTGAAGATCAAGGTCTTATCCGTGATTTCTTCGTTTTTCAGTTCCTTGGATTCAAAGCCATCCACAGTGATCCCATCGGAAGCCATGACCGCTTCGGCCTTCTGATTCATAGGCTCCGGAAACTGCACGACATAACCCCGGGTCAGAACCTCGATCGGACTGTCCTTTTCCTTCAGCCATCGTTTTAAAAGTTCCGCTGCCATAGGCGCTCTGGCAGTTCCATTACCCGTACAGATCACAACTCGACGAACATTCATAACTTAATCCTCATGCGGTGCACGAATCACCTCGTGACCTGCAGCCTTTAACAATCGGTTCATGATCGCATTTCCGATTTTCGGTGTTTCAAAGCTCTCGGTATACATTTTCTCTGTTCCTAATGCATCGAATTCCCGCAGGATGGCATAGAGATTATGAGCAATGGAATACTCATCCGTCCGACTGCCGATCGTCAGGATGTGATCACACTGATAGCATCCCCGATCCTCCTCAGTTGCAATGACACCAACCTTCAGACCCTTCGCCTGATCTTCTTTCACCCTGCGATTGATCTCTCGAATGACATCACTTGCCTCGCCTTCCACAATGGCCAGATCCCCTTTTGGTGCATAATGCTTATAACGCATACCGGGTGCCTTAGGGCGGATATTCTTATTCTTATTGGCATCCAGAATTCCCGGATCGATTCGAACCGGTCCGACCACTTCTTCCAGCATAGCTTTATTAATATAACCCGGCCTGAGAATGGTCGGCTGACCCTCTGACAAGTCGACGATCGTAGACTCCAACCCGATATCGACCGGTCCTCCATCGATAATGCAGTCAATTTTACCGGAAAGATCCTCTGCCACGTGTTCTGCCTTTGTCGGACTCGGACGGCCGGATGTATTGGCGCTCGGCGCGGCAATCTTCACGTTGGATTCCTTCAGAAAGAGGCGGGCGACCGGATGGCTGGGCATCCGGATGGCAACCGTTTGAAGACCGCCTGTTGTCTCCAGGGGAATCTTGTCATTCTTCGGAAGGATCATCGTCAATGGGCCGGGCCAAAAAGCGTCAGCCAGCTTTCTGGCTTCCTCCGGTACATACGACACGATCTCCTCCAGCTGGGAGAAATCCCAGATATGGACAATCAAAGGATTATCGGAAGGCCTGCCCTTTGCTGCATAGATTTTCTTCGAAGCCTCCGGATTTTCTGCATCTCCGCCCAGTCCGTAGACGGTTTCCGTCGGAAAAGCAACCAGCCCTCCCTGCTGAATCATCTTTACGGCCAACTCCAGGGCCTTAGCACTTGGTTTTTCTTTATCCACTTTAATAATCTTTGTTGTCATAGCCTGTCCTTTGAATTTTGTAAATACTGTAATATCGCTTTGGATCCTTTTCTGTACGGACCCATGCCGGTTTTCCATTACTTGATATACTGACGGATCAGCTCCCAAACAGAAGACTTCTCCATACCCAGCTTCCAGAAAGCACCGCCTGCAAGCTTATTTTCCTGCATGGCCTGAAGCTTCAGCTCCAGAGATTTCTCGTCTTCCAGCCAGCATTCATAGGTCTTTCCGTCCTTCTGGAAGCTGGCGTAATTCTGACCGTCTTTTTCAGACCACTTGATCTCGGCCTGATTATTCTGCATATAATTCCAAGAGTCCTGCATTCCCATAGCGCTGCTTGTGAGCTTTCCGCTCTCATCCTGAACCCAGACTCTGGTATAGAAAGGCATGCCGAGAACCAGCTGATCTGCCGGCACATCATTCAGTGTCTTCTTGATCCCGTCTTTTACCCAGGAAATGGAGGCCACAGAACCTGCTTCCTTTGACCCGTTATAATGCTCATCATAAGCCATCATGATCAAATAATCCGCAAAAGCCGCCTGTTCCTTCCTCTGATAAAATTCTGAGGAAGTGGTCGGGATATAGTTATCCACCGAAAGGATCAAACCATTCTGCCGGCATTTCAGGGCCAGTTCCCGAATGAATTCAATGTAGCCATCCTTTGCATCGCTCTGCAAGGCCTCAAAATCAACATTAATACCATCCACACCGGATTTTAATGCCGTCTGCATCAGATTATTGATCAGGCGGTCCCTGGAGGATGTTGTATTCAATACCTGACTGCTGTCCACCTTGTTTTCACCCAGATTACTGACCAGGGCCCAGACTTTGACCTGATTCTGATGGCAGGTCTGGACATAGGAAGCACTGGACAGATCCGTGATATTGCCCTGATTGTCGGATAAGCTATACCAGGTCGGCGAAATGACATTGATTCCGCTCTGAGCTGGCAGGACACTGGCCACCCTGTCATTTGCAGCCTGCGAAGTCACCTGATGCCAGACCAGATCGATCTTTGCTCCAAAAGAAGTATGCTGATAGTTCCTCTCAGGCAGACTTTTCTTTACCTTCGTATTCTCCACTTTCCCGAGTTTTCGATTCTCAATGCAGCCGATCACTCCATTTTTTGATAAGACCTTGCTCCAGCCACCGTAATCCTCAAGGACTTCGACCTCATCGCCCTTTTTCGCCTCTGCCAGGATTTTACTCTTCACACCGCCCCGGAGTCTGATCTTACCCGATGACCGGAGTTTCGCCGTTTTCTTCTCCCGACCAGCCTGTTCGATGATCAGCCGATTGGGCGATTTCTCCAGCCGAACCGTAAGATCGGTATAATTCTTCACCCAATCCAGATTCAAATACACCTGCCCCTTTTCCTGAATCAGAATATTGCTGTCAAAAGTCTTGTTTTCCTGATCCACCGTATAGGTTTTACTGTCGGCCAAAACCGTAACCAGCTGACGGTCCGTTGCATAGCGAAGGACCCCCTCTGTGGAATCATAGACATAGCAATCATCCGCATTCTTCTTGAGATAAGGCAGAGAAATATAGACCATCTTGTCCTTGATCAAGGCATTGGGCCAAGATCCTGCCTCTGCTGCCTGGTAACTGCCATTGAAAATAACAGCGCAGGTCTCATCCCCTGCATCTGTATAGTAGTCCTTTAAGGACATGGTTTCTCTCGTCGGTGCATAACGATATAGAAGAAATGCAGCGAAAAGTCCTGCTATCAGGATGCCGATCACCATCGGTATCAGTTTTTTCTTAGCTTTCATGGAAGTCCTCCGCATGTTTACTGTCTGCCATTATAACACAAACAAAGGCCTTAAAAAGATCAGATCACAGGGTCTTTCTATCCTTGATCCATTCCTTTCAGGCCTTGTTTTCCCTTCTGCATTCACCGAAATCCGTTTGGTACAGGCAGCGGACTTCTGTTTATTCTTAACTTGTTAACAGGTCGGATTATGAATGCATATAATTTTAGATAACTCCTCTGTTTTTACTTTTGATCTTTCGTTCCGAACATGCTGAAATCCCCCCGGATCCAATTCAATGTTACACTTCCCAAATTACCTTATCTCCTGTCTCTCTTATTTGATTTTATTCATTTGATTTTATCAGAGTGTTCGATTTGATAAAGTAATCTCCTCAGTTCTTTCCGTCTGCCTGCTCTGACAAAGGATGCGCTTCCCCTGTCAAAGGAGATTAATCCTCGTGGTATCTGATATCTCCTGCAACAGAAAAACTGATTTTAACGTGCAGTCCGAAAGATCACTCCCCCTCCTTCCTTGGTTGGTCATTCCATTTCTATTCACGGTCTCTAATGATCTCAACTGACTGAGATCCTTGTTGCCGTGGCATGATTCACTTATAACATATCCCTCCCTTCCTCTCAAGCGATTTGGCGATTCTTAATATACTCTTATTTTTCTTTAGAATTTTTTTATTATTTTCTCTTATTTTTCTCTTTACCTTAGCCGCACTTCTTTATATAATCAATTGCAAAAATTATCAGGAGCAATCAATGAAAATACTAAAAATAAGTGAAAATCAAATCCGCTGCATTCTGACCAGTGAGGATTTAAAAGAAAGAAATCTGAAATTAAGTGAACTTGCCTATGGCAGTCAGAAAGCACGCGATCTTTTTTCTGAAATGATGACTCGTGCCAATCAGGAACTTGGCTTTAATGCTCAGGATGAACCCTTGATGGTCGAGGCGATCCCCATTTCCAAGGATGAACTTGATCTCCTCGTTACCAAAGTCAGTGATCCGGAAATGCTGGATACCCGCTTTGCACGCTTTTCAAAGGATCCTGGCGACACTGCTTCTTTCGATTCCAATCAGCTGTCCTCTCTGAATGCATCTGAACTTTCCACATCCGTAAGAGACATCCTGGAAGCCTATGAAAAAGCCCTGTCTAATCGGAAGTCTGCTGAAAAGAATGATCTGATCCGGGGATCTGTGTCAGAGAAAGAAAAAGAAGCTGCCTCAAAAGATAAGCATATTGACGGTGAACCGGCCCCGCTTCCTTCTCAAAGAAATTTTCTCTTTCGAACTTTGGAAGATCTGATTGAGGTTTCTCATATCATCCGGCCGATCTTCCAGGGAGAAAGCTCTGTCTATCAGGTGAGAGAACCCGAAGTCTTCATTTTATCCCTTACGGCTCCTTCTCAGGCTGATCCGAAGGACTTCGACCGGATCTGCATCATGGTCAGCGAATTTGGCTCCCTTCTGGCACCGAATGCTGCCAATCTGAATACTTTAAGGGAACATAACCAGGTCCTGATCCCTGACAATGCCATTTCGAAGCTGTCCAAACTCTAAAAGGGAAATTCGTCGATGAAAGTTCCCCTATGAATAACCTTAAAATACCAAAAAAAGAAGCTTCCGGATCCATTCCGAAAGCTTCTTTTTTCTTATGTTACGACGTCGATTTCTTATCTTACGACGGCAATTTCTTATTTTACGGCGTCAGCTTCAGGACTTCCATCCCAAGAGCGACTCATTCGTAACAGCTCGATCCGGCAGATCAGGCCTGGGCACCAACTCCCTCTGTGTTGAGATAATCATTGATCTCATCTACCAGAGACTGAGGGTCGATCCCGTGTACGCTTGCTGCCTCTTCGATGGTCTCCATCTGAGATGCAGGACAGCCGATGCAATGCATGCCGACAGCCATCAGAATCGGAGTAACACCCTGATCGATCATTAAAAGCTCGCCAATACTTGTATCCTTATTCACTTCAATCTTCATTTGATTCTTCCTCCTTGTGATTGTGTGTTGATTATACAACGCACTTTCAACTTTTACAATTGAGTTTAGCAAAATTTAATGATTGATTTCTGTTTTACATTTAATACTTGCTAGATGTTCCGGCTGGGGATATGATGATATTGCTTAACGCATACGTTAACACTATATTTAAGGAGGAATGTGTCATGGCATACGTAATTTCTGATTCTTGTGTTTCTTGCGGTACATGTGAGCCTGAGTGCCCTGTAGGAGCTATCTCTCAGGGAGATACTCAGTTCAACATTGATCCGGATGCTTGCATCGATTGCGGCACTTGTGCCGGTGTTTGCCCTACCGGAGCTATCTCTCAGGGCTGATCATCGATCATCCGTTAAGAAGCAAGAGACTGCTGCAGTTCATTCTGCAGCAGTCTTTTTTTCACCCTATTCTCCATCCAAATGTCTTCGGCTATGGTCCAGATTTCCAAATTTGGTATATTGCGGCAGCCATGCCAATTCAACCGTGCCAACAGGGCCGTTTCTCTGCTTGGCAATGATAATTTCTGAAATGTTCTTCTTATCTGTATCCTTATTATAATAATCGTCCCGATAAATGAACATAACTACGTCGGCATCCTGCTCAATCGCTCCGGATTCACGCAGGTCCGAAAGCATGGGCCGATGGTCCGGTCTCTGTTCCGGAGCCCGGGACAACTGGGACAAGGCTATGATCGGAACATTCAGCTCTCTCGCTATCATTTTAATGGAGCGGGAAATTTCCGAGATCTCCTGCTGTCTGGAATCCGAATGTTTGGATGCCTGCATGAGCTGGAGATAGTCGATCATGATCAGAGACAGATCCGGATATTGCATTTTGTACTTCCGGCACTTACTCTGGAGATCTGCTACGGTGATACCCGGCTGATCATCAATGATCAGATTCGAATCCCCAATGATTCCCGCACTCCGGACCAGTTCGGTCCAATCCATGTCCTGAAGCTGGCCGGAACGGATCTTCTCTGCCTCAACATGGGAAACCAGAGACATGAGCCGGTTCACCAGGGATTCCTTCGGCATCTCAAGAGAGAAAATCGCAACCGGCAGTTTTTCATGGAAGGCAACATATTCCGCAATATTCAAGGCAAGCGCCGTTTTACCCATGGAAGGACGGGCTGCAATCAGGATCAGATCGGCCGGCTGAAGTCCGGACAGCTGTCTGTCCAGATCCGTAAATCCGGTTGGAATACCTGTGACATTTCCCTCCATCTGGGAAGCGATATGAATTTTTTCCAGGGCCGTCATGACAATTTTCTTGATCGGTACGGTTTCATTACCGGTCTGATTCTGAGCCATTTGGAAGGCGATTTCCTCCCATTCTCCCAATATCTCCTTCGCCGGCCGTTCTGCCTTATAACATTCGCTCTCGATCTCCTGATTCTTTCGAATCATGGTCCGAAGCATGGACTTTTCCTTTACGATCGAGCAATAACTCTCAATATTTACCGAAAGCGGAACGGAACTTACGATATCGGTGATATATTCCGGACTGGCGACCTCCGGCAAAGCTCCCTTATCCAGAAGCCGATCCTGCAGGGTAATGACATCGATCGGCTGACCTTCATTGGTCAGCTCCACAATCGTGTCAAAAAGCTGACCGTAAGCCTGATTGTCAAAATCCTCTCTGACCAGAAGTCCCATTGCCGTATTGCAGGCTTCCTTATCCATGATCATGGAGCCAAGAACTGACCGTTCGGCATCCGGCGAACTTGGCATGCGGCTAAGCCTTATATTCTCGTTCCGATTGTCTGTCTGATTTTCCATCTTCCAATCTGTTCCTTTACTTCTCGGAAACGTGAACCTTCAGCGTAGCCTGAACCTCCGGATGGAGTTTTACCGTCAGATTGTAAATGCCCAGAGCCTTCATCGGCACGTCCAAAACCAGCTTTTTCTTATCGATCTTCTTTCCATACTGTTTTTCGCAGGCATCAACCACTTCCTTGGTAGAAACAGAGCCGAAGACCTTGCCGCCCTCGCCTGTTTTAATCTTTACTTCGACTGTCCATTGTTCGATCTCTTCCTTCAGGGCCTTGGCCTCCTCCAGATTCTCTTCTGCCACCTTCTCGTCATGTGCCTTCTTAAGCTTCAGATTATTGAGATTGGCCGGTGTTGCTTCTACGCCCAATTTCTTGGGAAGAAGTGCGTTTCTGGCATAGCCGTTCGAGACCTCGACGATCTCACCTTTTTTCCCCAATGCTTTTACATCTGCCAAAAGAATTACTTTCATAATTCAATATCTCCTTTCTCTACTGCTTCGTCCAGAATCTTCTTGATCAAATCTCTGGCTTCTTCTATATTTCCTCCGGCAATCTGAGCTCCGGCAAGATTCAGATGTCCGCCGCCGCCCAGTTTCTCCATGATCCTCTGCACATCGATCTCATCGATGGACCGTGCGCTGATATAGACCTTATTATCATACTTCGTTAAGACGAAAGAAGCCTTGATCCCCGTGATATCCAAAAGTTCGTTTGCAGCCTGGGCAGCCACTATGGTCGGACTCTTTAAACCGGCCGGATCACAGATCGAAATAGCAAAGGAATTGCGATATACTTCCGCATCCCTGACTACTTCTGCTCTGGCCTTATAGGTATTCATGTCCTCTCTCAGCATCTTCCGAACCCGCGTCATATCGGCGCCGCTTCTTTTGAGATAGGCCGCAGCCTCAAAAGTCCGGACTCCTGTCTTTGCAACGAAATTGTTGGTATCAATCAGGATTCCGGCATAGATACAGTCTGCCTCCCTCGGGCGGATCTCTATTCTTTCCGCAAAATACTGAAGAATCTCTGCGATCATTTCACAGGTAGAAGAGGCAAAGGGTTCAATATAGGACAATACCGGATTCGTAATCAGACCATCTCCCTGTCTATGATGATCGAAGACAACAATATTCCTGCTTCGGCTGAGAAGCTCAGGACATTCGGTATAATCGGCCCGGTTGGTATCCACGACAACTACCAGGGTCTTGTCGTCTACCCCATATATGGCTTCCTGTGTCGTAAGAATCAGATTTTCCGGCCACTCGTCTTCCTTGGAAATCAGATCTACCAGAGGCTTTAAAGAAGTCGTTACCGTATTTAATACGATATGACATTCTTTTCCAAGATGTCTTGCTGCAATACAGATCCCAAGGCAGGCACCGAAAGCATCAATATCTGTGATCTTATGGCCCATGACAATCACGCGATCCTTGCTGGTCATCATTTCCCGAAGGGCTTGGGCCTTGACTCTGGCTTTGACCCGGGTATTCTTTTCCACTTCTTTTCCATGGAGACCATAATAGGATACATCGTGATGGTCCTTAACCACAGCCTGGGATCCGCCACGTCCAAGGGCTATATTGATCGCTGCCCGGGCATATTCCAGGACTTCCGGATAGCTGCTGCCGCCGACACCGACACCAATAGATAAGGTGACATCACTTTCGTTTCCGAAATGGATCCCGCGGACTTCTTCCAGGATGGAAAACTTATTGTCCTCCAGATCAGGAAGACAGCGCTGCTGGAAAATGACGAAGTACTTGTCTTTTTCGATTTTCTGTACGATGCCCTCGTACTGCTGGAAATATTGACTGATCTTCTGATCAATGGTCGCTGCAAGAAGTGATCTCCGGACGACCTCCATTCCCTCAATGGTCTCCTCGTAATTATCAATATAAATGATGGCAGGAACCATCTGCTGGTTCCAGTTCAACTGCCGGATCTGATACAATTCCGTCTCATCAAAAACAAGGACCGCATTGATGGTTTGAATCAGTTCCTCCGTGGTGATGAGTTCCTTCCCTTTCGTACCTTCTTCTTCAAAAGAAAGCCGACGAAGTTCCACCCGGTACTTCCTGCCGTTATAGTCCAGACGGATGATCTGCTTCACGTCTTCGGAATGCGACAGGATCTCCGGTGTGATCTCAGGAAAGATCGTTGCAATACTTTTATGAAAATTGTGATCCTTATGCGTCAGATTCCGGAATTCCTGATTCATCCAGATCAAGCGGCCGCCTTCATCCAAAAGTGCATATGGCAGCTGCAGTTCTTTTAAGAACTTCTTCTGAACCGTTCCGTAATGGGTTGCAAAATTGATGAGCTCCTCGTTTAGCTTTTTCTTTACAAAAAAGAAGAGAACTAAAACGATCACCGTATACAGAGCTGTGACTACCGAAACGAAAAGGCCGGCATGCAGATCATAGAAATCCAAACCGATGCTTACTCCCGCAAGCAGGAATATATTCAGGATCGGCATAAGAAAGTAGGCTCTCAGCCTCCCATGATATCTCAAAGTCTCCATTGATATCTCTCCATTCGAATCATCCTTTTCATGCTGCTTATTATATCACATGCGTGGGGTGTGGCGAGAGTCCTCCCTTCTGACTTTGTTACTTTGACGGAAGATTTTTATTATTTTTGTCTATAATGACATTGTGAAAGAGGCTTTCTTTGTCTATACTGACCATAGTTGGTGAAGCTTTTAAGGAATATGAATCCTCAAAACCTGAAAAGACTTCATCGTGAATAACAGTTTTAGAAGGGTAGGTTTTTACAATGGCAAGTGTAACGCTTGAAAACGTAACCAAGGTTTATCCCAGTGGCGTAAAGGCCGTTGATGATTTCAACCTTGATGTTAAGGACAAGGAATTCATCATTTTCGTAGGACCGTCCGGATGTGGTAAGTCTACCACACTTCGTATGATCGCAGGTCTTGAAGATATCACTTCCGGTACCTTGAAGATCGACGGAAAAGTTATGAACAATGTTGAGCCGAAGGACCGTGATATCGCAATGGTATTCCAGAACTACGCTCTGTATCCTCATATGACCGTATTTGATAACATGGCTTTCGGTCTGAAGCTTCGTAAAGTTCCCAAGGATGAGATCAAGAAGAAGGTCGACGAGGCCGCTGATATCCTTGGCCTGAAGCCTTATCTGGATCGTAAGCCGAAGGCTCTTTCCGGTGGACAGAGACAGCGTGTTGCCATGGGACGTGCCATCGTACGTAATCCTAAGGTCTTCCTCATGGATGAGCCTCTCTCCAACCTGGATGCTAAGCTTCGTGTTCAGATGAGAACCGAGATTTCCCGTCTGCATGATCGTCTGGGCGCTACCATCATCTATGTAACACATGACCAGACCGAGGCTATGACCCTTGGTACCCGTATCGTTGTTATGAAGGATGGTGTTGTTCAGCAGGTTGATACTCCTCAGACTCTTTACAACGCTCCTTGCAATCTCTTCGTTGCCGGATTCATCGGATCTCCTCAGATGAACTTCCTGGATGCCAAGATTTCTGAAGATGGCGGTAAGCTTTATGCAACCGTCGACAATGCTAAGCTTGAGATCCCTGCAGAAAAGGCTAAGGCTCTGAAGGAAAAGGGTTATGTCGGAAAGACCGTTGTTATGGGTATCCGTCCTGAGCACCTGAATGATGCTGCAATCGATGAGCATGATAATCCGAACAAGATTACTGCTAAGGTTCGTGTTTACGAACTTCTCGGTGCTGAAGTTTATCTCTACTTCGACTTCGGCGGCACTCAGATGACCGCTCGTGTTGATCCTTCTACCCCTGCAAAGATGGGCCAGGAGACAACCTTCACTCTGGATATGTCTAAGACTCATTTCTTCGACAAGGAAACCGAGCTTACCATCACAAACTAGGATTTTCATCTCAGTCACTGAGATTCAAAAAAGAGGACCGGAAAGGTCCTCTTTTTTTTACCAATATTCGTTATAATAGATATGAAACTTATCGTTGAATTTCAAAGAACAGGAAATTCTATGCAGGAAACAAAAAAACAGATTTCTTCCAAGGTTCAGAAGACACTGGATGAAATTTGCTCTCTGACCGGCATTCCCTTTCAACTAAAAGATGACTCGATCCCGGAAGATGAGCTGGAGGAACGCCTTACATTTCTATTAAAAGATCTGAAAAAAGAGCCGGAAAAACGGCCTCGAAAGTCGACCCCTTCCGATATTCTCCGTCGCTTTCTCCAGGGAGATTTAACCTTGGATGATTGTCAAGCACAACTGGAGAATTGTCATTTCCGTACCGGCGCCTGCCTCGGCCTTCTCCTTCTCCATTTTAATAAACCTTATACCAATAACTCTGATATCATGGCAATCTTACGGGAGATCACAGAACCTTCTTCGACCTTTTATCTTGATATGAATGACCATGACCTGGTCCTCTTATTTAATTCTGAGGAGCTTCTTTCCACAGAATCCTTGAGGAAAACGGCAGCCCAGCTTCTGGACACTATCACAGCGGAAGCAATGCTTACCATACGGATTGCCTATGATCGGGCCGTTGAAAATCTTTCCGACCTTCCGGCCACCTATCAAAATCTCTTACTTTCCATGAAGATCGGCAGTATCTTTTTATCTTCTGACAATATTTATTATTATCGAAATCTTGGCCTCGGCAAGCTCCTTTCCCGCCTGCCCAGGGAAGCCTGTCTGGATTACCTGGAAGAATCCCTTCCCGGCGTGGATTTCTCGGAAATCGATGAGGAAACAGGGCATACCATACGGACCTTTTTCGCCAGTGGACTGAACATTGCGGAGACCGCGCGGATCCTCTATCTTCATCGAAATACCCTGGTCTATCGTCTGGACAAGTTCAAGCGTTCTACCGGACTGGATCTTCGGAATTTCGATGATGCAATCACTTGTCGGATCGGAATGATGATTGCAGCCTATCTAAAAAAGTCCTGAGGGAGTTAAAACCCTCAGGACTTTTTCTAACTCTATGCGATCTCTATGCAATTTCTGTGCGATTGACGCTCCTGCTTGATGGATTCCTAAAATGAGGAGCGATTGATCCTTACATTCAATCCAGTCAGGGATCAATAGGCCAGTTTTCTGGCCTTGGCTCTGTCTTCATCTGACAGAGTCACCCGGGAAGGATTCATCCTTTGCAGAATATCCAGGATCTCAATACTCGGTTCTACGATCACCTTTGTTTCCTGCGCAGTCACATCATCCTTTATGATCATGACGTAATAGTTTTTCCCCGGAATATGGGAAGAGCAATCCTTGACCGGCATGCTCTTTCCGATATAGGGCTGAACCGGATCGCTATGTGTTGGAGCCATCACGACAATATTGGCTTCCTTGGTCGCAACCATGCTCTTTCTCTTACGCCCGCCGATCACCTTATCGATGTCCAGTTCTCCATTGGTATAGCTGTAATCGAAGGCAATCTTCGTATACTGGAAATTAACCCAGGCCAGCAGTGCAAATAAAAGAGCCATAAGCAGCATGGGAGGAAAAACCATCATCATAAGGAAAAACAGGAATGCGAAAATCGCGGAAATATAGGCCATGACCTTAATACTGCCAGGTGTTTTTCTTTCCACTGTGCACTCATGAAATATATCCTGCTGATACATGCTTTACCTCCGTCTTTGATCTGTCCTTCTTTTCATACACTTTTCCCGGGCAATCTATGAATCATCAGATCCCTCGGAAGGAAAATGTGATGCTCATCGTTTTATTATTATCTAACATGAACTCCGGATGTGTCAAGGCACCCCAGGTATCGTCTCCTCCAATGCCCATCTGCTTACCGACACGGACACAGGTCCGGATGGGAAGCGGCAGCTCATTCTGGTGGGTCGCATTTTCCACTTCCTGAGGTGTATAGGGCAGGGCGGAGAATTCCAGGTGATTACAGTTGAAACGAATACCCCTGCCCTTGTCATCGGTCAATTCTGCATAACGCACATCTACTTTGTTACCACATTCCTGAGGAACCAGATATTTGGCCATGTTATCCATAACATCATTTTCATAGACCCCGACCTTGGCATGCTGCCGGTCGATATAGGTCTCATCCGGTCCTTTTCCATACCATTTTAAGTGATGGAGATCATAATCTAAGCCGAACATCATGCTGAATTCCGGAAGCTCACCGACTTCATGGCTGTCTCCCATAGAAAGGTTGACTTTGATCTCACCATCCGGGAAGACCGTGTAAGTCACTTTGCAATCCATAGCCGGCTTGGTCGCCAGATGATAGGTATAGGTAATGGTAACAGACTGTTCCTTCTCCTCGACCTCATAATCTGTTCCTCTTCTTCCATGATGATACTTATGTGATACATACATAGAAGCTGCTTTCCATTGACCGGCACGGAAAGGGAGCTGGTTTGCCATGTCATTCTCAGTCATAGCCCGCCAGAAATTGGGCTTTGGCATGGTCTTTAAGAGTTCCCTGCCACCATAGACATAAGAAACCAATCCGCCGAAGAGACGGGAGAAGATGACTTCGAAGTTGTCACCCTTAACACCCAGATTCTTCCAGCCATGTACAATAGTCATATGTCCTTTATGTTCTTTTTCTTCTCCTTTTCTTTCGAAGATGCCCTGGCCCCAGGCAACTTCATGCCCCTGGTCTGCCCAGAGTTCATCCTTCTTCAAAAGGAAGGATACCGTAACGACATATTCACCACCTTCGTCCGGGATCTTAAATGGCATATCAAAGGATCTGCTTTCGCCCGGGTCTACATTGACCTCTGACATATATGCATCCAGGAACTCTCCATCCTTTTCCAGAAGGATTTCACAGTCATATGCACCGGTCGGTGTGAAAAGTGCGTTGTTTTCCACAAAGAAGTGGTCTTCTTCCACACAAACCCGGATATTCTGGTAGTTGTACTTCACTTCCTGCATCTTGGGGGACGGATCACGATCCTTGCCATAGCAGATGCCGTTACCGCTGAAACTGAAATCACAGGGCCGGTCATCGAAGTCACCGCCATAGGCCTGGAATTCCCTGCCATAGCGGTCCTTTTTGGTAAGAGACTGGTCAATATAATCCCAGATAAAACCACCCTGGAAAAGGGGTTCTTCCCGGGTCAGATCCGTGTACTTCGACATGGCCCCGCAGGAATTTCCCATGGCATGGGTATATTCGCAGTTAATATAGGGCTTTTCTCTATGATCCTTCAGGAATTCCTTGATGTCAGCTACCGGCGCATACATGGTACTTTCCATGTCCGACAGATCCGGATAGCGCTTATCCCATTGAACGCCTTCGTAATGAACCAGACGAGTCGGATCCCAGGCATGAAATGCCTTGGTCATTTCATTGATATCTTTTCCGCCGAAAGACTCGTTGCCGCAAGACCAGATCAAAATTGAAGGGTGGTTCTTGTCTCTTTCGTACATGCTGCGAGCCCGATCCAGAACCAGTTCCTGGAATTCCGGCCGATTCCCCGGCACTAC
The DNA here is from genome assembly GCF_046263795.1 of Porcibacter vitabionis. NCBI lineage: Bacteria > Bacillati > Bacillota > Clostridia > Lachnospirales > Lachnospiraceae > Porcibacter > Porcibacter vitabionis. The sequence continues at coordinate 63,360 of NZ_JBJYZD010000012.1, forward strand.
GGTCTCGATATCACGTCTTCCTTCCATCACCGGATCCCAGGTTCCATGGGTTTCCAGATTGGTCTCATCTATGACATAGAGACCGTATTCATCACACAGACGATAGAACTCTGTCCGGTTAGGATAGTGGCTGGTCCGGATCGCATTGATATTGTTCTGCTTCATGGTGATGATATCCTTTTCAATATCATCCACTGTCAATGCCCGCCCGGTCTCTGCGCTGAATTCATGACGGTCTGTTCCTTTGAAAACGATCCGCTTGCCATTCAACTGCATGATATGATCCTTGAGTTCGAAGCTGCGGAAACCAACTTTCTCCACCACTTCTTCCTGAAAATGATTCTTCTCATCCAGGACTTCGATTCGAAGCTCATAGAGATTCGGAATCTCCGCACTCCAGAGCTGGGGCTCATCTACCGGAATCCGGATGTGGGTATTCCGGTCCAGAGACCCCTTCCCATTGATGACGGACTCACCATTCGGATCCACGAGATCCATCTGATAGGAACCGGGCTTATTCGTCTTCATATCAATAACAAGCTCTGCCTTGGTAAATTTTTGCTCGAGCTCGGTCTGAATTTTCAGATCCCGGATATGAACTTCCGGAACCGTATAGAGATATACATCCCGGAATATGCCTGAAAAGCGGAACATATCCTGGTCTTCGCACCAACTTCCCGCTGTCCATTTGAATACCCGGACAGCCAGCCGGTTTCTCCCGGGCTGGATATATGGCGTCAAATCGAACTCAGAGGGTGTGAAACTGTCCTCACTGTAACCGACATAATTGCCATTGAGCCATAGTGCGAATCCGCTTTCCACTCCCTGAAAGGAAATATAGACCGGTCCCTTCGTCATATTCGAAGGAAGCTCAAAATCCTTCAGATAAGATGCCGTCGGGTTAAATTCCTTAGGGATCTCTCCCGGTTCCACTTCTTCATGCCCATCCCAGGGATACTGGGTATTCACATACTGAGGTCTGTCGTAACCTTCCATCTGAATGCAGGCAGGAACACGGATCTCGTCCCAGCCTAAAGCGCTAAAATCCTTCTGATAAAAGTCTGGGACAGCAGATTCAACATTTCTTGCATAAGAAAACTTCCAGATTCCATTCAGGCTGAACCGAAAGCCGGTCGGATCTCCATAGATGGCACTTTTGTTCGGATAATAGAGATGGTCAGAATGCGCCGGCAGACGATTTTCCTCGAAAATCTCAGGATCCCTTACAATGTCGTAATGGAATTCTTTCATAAACTTCTCCTTTATTTTTGAAAAGGGACTGCAGGCAGCCTACAGTCCCTCTCATTCAAAACCCTTTTCTTGCTTTCTTTGTCTCTATCTCCTATTACTTCACCGCACCGGTAATACCTTCTGCAAACTGCTTCTGCAGTACGAAGAAGACAATCATTGTCGGGATGGAACAGAAGAGAACGCCAAGCATCAGAACACCATAGTCCGGTGTATAACCACCTGCCAGATTTGCAATCAACATCGGCATGGTCCATGCATCGGTATTGGTTCCCATAACAACCTTCGGCCACAGATATGCATTCCAAGCATTCATGAAGGTAATAACAGCTGCGGCTGCAAAAGTTGACTTCATAACCGGAAGATACATACGGAAGTAGATCTGGAACTCATTCAATCCGTCCAGTCTTGCGGCCTCCATAATGTCTTGAGGGAAATTACGCGAATTCTGACGGAACATCATGATCATAAATGGCGTCGAGATCGACGGCAGGATGAAGGCCCATACGGTATACATGATTCCCATGCTGTTTACTAACTTAAAAAGGGGAATCATCGTTGCTACCTGAGGTACCATCATGGCAAGAAGAAGGATGTCAAATAATTTATCCTTCATCTTGGTGTGATAGAGCTCGAACCCGAAACCGGCAAGGGAGCAGATGAAGAGGCAGAGAATGGTCTGCACAATCGAATAGAAGAAGGAGTTTCCAAGAGTTCCCCAGAGATCATTCTGAGAAGTCAGCTTCTCATAATTCTCGATAAATGCAGCTCCGAAAACAATCTTTCCGGCCTGGATATCCTTTGATGTATTCGTGGAAGCGGAAATCATCCAGTAAAGAGGGAATACAGAGAAAAGACTCCAGATGATCAGGAAAATATAGGTTGGAATCAGTCTGCGCTGAATTGCGGATTTATTCTTAGCCTTAGTCACGCGTATCACCTACTTTCAGATTAATAGCTGCCAGAATAGCAACCAGGACAAATACAACGAAGGAAAGGGCGGATGCATAACCGAAATTCGAAACGCCCTTACCAAAGGAAAGGTTGTAAATGTAATGCGACATGGTGATCGTAGTATTTGCCGGACCTCCGTTTGTCAGGTTGACAGACTCATCGAAGAGCTGCAGAGTACCATTGATTGACATAATGAATGTCATGATAATGGTCGGGCGAAGAAGAGGAACTGTGATATGCCAGAAGGTCTTCCAGCCATTTGCTCCATCAATTTTAGCTGCTTCATATACAGAATATTCGATATTCTGCAGACCTGCCAGATAGAAGACCATGTTATAACCGGTCCATCTCCAGATCAATGCGAAGATAATAACAAAACGCGCCCATCCGGTCGTACCGATGAAGTTGATATTTTTTTCGATGATGCCAAGCTTCATCAGGATGGAATTGACCAAACCCTGCTGAGCGAACATCGAACGGAAAATCAAAGAATAAGAAACCAATGAGGTCGCACAAGGAAGGAAGACCATGGTTCGGAAAAGGCCGCGGAATTTCAGATCCTTGTTATTTAAAAGCTGTGCCAGGAGGATTGCCAGAACCAGCATGATCGGTACCTGGATGATCAGATAGAGGAAGGTATTCCCCATCGACCGGATAAAGGTCGTATCGTGGATCATTCTGGTATAATTCCGAAAGATGGGCTGCTGCCACTGCATGTTTGCGGCCGACCCTGTCTGCATAGACATGATGAAGGCTCTTACCATGGGGTAAAAGCTCAGGATGAAGATCAGGATTGATGCAGGTGCCAAAAAGCCCCACCCTGCCAGGCTTTGCTTCTCCTGCAGGCTTATGCCTTTTTTCTTTTCCAAATTTACTCTCCCTTCTTTCTAAGACCTTACGGTTAAAAAAGGGGAATCGGAAGTCCGATTCCCCGAATTTTTACCGGATCCCGGAATTACTTAGAGCTGTTGTCTTCCATTGCAAACTCAAGCTTATCCTGTGCATCCTTCAGAGCATCCTTAGTGGCAGTTCCGTTGATCACATTGGTGATTGCCTCACCCATATCAGTTCTTGCTTCGTAGTGGAAGTCGTTCTGCTCAACTGCAGGAACCTTACCGGAGTATTCCATCAGAGTTGCGTAAACCTTAGCACCACCGAAGAAATCATCTGCCTGCTGATAGGTATCACCCTGAACTGCAGGAAGGTAAGTAGAAATAACACCGCCGTTCTTCAGAGCGTTATCATAAGTCTCAATTGCGCCGTCGCCGCCGCCGAATGTGTAAGAAAGGAAGTCCTTGGCAAGGTCAGCCTTCTTGCAGGCTGCTGTAATATAAAGGGAAGAACCGCCGTTTGCTGCATATCCCTGCTGTCCGTTTCCTTCCAGAGTCGGGATCGTAGTGATTGCCCACTTACCTGCAGCGGCCTTGTTCTGCTTCATTGTAGCAATGATCCAGTTACCATTGAATACACCTGCTACCTGATCATTTGCGATCGATGCTGTGTACTCATCCCAGGAGTTTGCCAGGAGAATGGTTTCATCCTTTGCCATAGAAGCAATCACATCAACAACCTGAGCAACCTTTGGCTCAGAGGTAAGCTGAGGCTTGCCATCCTTGAACTGGGATACACCCTCTGCCTGGAGCATCATGTAAGGGAAGTCATCTCCGGAGTGGTCCATGGACATCATATACTTACCGGTCTTATCCTTAACGTCCTTTGCAACCTTTTCGAAATCTGTCCATGAGATTCCGGTCATTTCATCAACGCTGTGACCGGCCTGCTGCAGATAATCTGTACGGTAAGCCATGATAACAGTACCGTTATCTACAGGGAAGCCATAGTGCTTGCCCCCGATCGTGGACATACCGATCTTATCCTGAGAGAACTGTGTCCAGTCAACCTTGGCATCATCAACATTCTGCCATGCATCCGGATAATCATGTACATATCTCTGGATGTAGTGATCCTGGAAAAGAACGATGTCAGGAAGTGCGGAATAATCCTTGGAAGAACCTGCTGTAGTAACAGCGGTCTCAACATCAGAAGATGCAGACTGTTCAATGATGTTCAGCTTGAAGTCAGGATTCTTCTTCTGATATGCAGCTTCTGCTGCCTTCAGAGCCGGGATATTGAAGTTCTTATCCCAAGCGTATACGGAAAGCGTATTCTTATCCTCAGAAGCCGTGATGTTCTTTCCGGATGACTTCTTCGATCCGCTCTTACTCTTGCTGCTGCTTCCGCATCCTGCAAGAGCTCCAACTGCCAGTACCCCTACCAGCATAATGGACAATACTTTCTTTTTCATACAAAAACCCTCCTTGTACGATCGGGAACATTTTTGCCATAACCAACTTCACAGGCTTAATGCCTTGTGAATTTTGTACAGATTCTGTTCCCTTTTCTCTTGAATGTATGTCTATTATAACCGACAGGACGTAAAATAGAAGTGTAGAAAGTATTCTATTCTTTGCATATTCGCCTAAAAAATGATGGAAACGTTACCATTATGTTCGGGTTTTTTGTGCATTTTTTATGACTCTTCTACAATTTCGGATCTGTGAAATTTTTTTTGAATAATTTCTGCCCGTGGAAAATGAGCAAAAAAAGCGGTAACAAAGAGCTGTCTGCCTTCGTTACCGCTGTCTTTGGTCAGGTTTCATCGAGGAGGTCCTGATCAGCTTTGACTTAAACCTTTCCTTCCCATCCCTTTTCGGCGCTGATCCTGAAGTCCGTCAGAAGATCTTTATGACTTCTGGCATCCGACTTCCATTGATAGGGAGTCTTTCCGGTCAGTTTACGAAAATTCCGATTGAAGGTGGAAGGTGTCTGATATCCTACTCTCAGTCCAAGTTCCTCCATGGAAAGTTCTTCCTTCCGCATGAGCTTGCATGCCTCCTGGATCCGGACCGAATTGATATAGTCGTTCGGTTTCATATTCATCGCTTCTTCAAAGATCTTTCTGAAGTGGGACTCAGATAAGCCGCAGGTAGAAGCCATCTCAGAAATGCGGATCTCCTCGGAATAATGCTCATTCACATAACGAACAGCTGTCTTAATATATTCGCTGAACCGATCCACTTTTCGAACCTGAAGTCTTTCATCATCCAGGCGGAGGATCTCTATGGTCAATGCCATGAGATAGCCCTTGATCGCATCTTTATAATAGAGAGGCTGGGTTCGGCATTCCCGGATAATGCTCTGGATCAGGTTGGAGAGAGCCGGGTGATTGGCTTTCGTTTTCAGGGTTCCTCTCTTATTGATCGTCCGGATGATCTCATCCGTAGAAAGCCTGGAAGATTCCATCTCATTCTTGATAAATTCATCCAGGTCGATAAAAAGGAACTCCCACTTATCCACATGACCGGGGTCTGAGATGGTCGTATGTGGAATGTTTGCCGGAATAATGGTAAACATGTTGGCACCATAACGATAGGACCTGTCTTCTATCAGAAGACGTCCATTACCGTAATAGCAGTAACCAATCTCCAGGTAATTATGAAAATGCTGCATTTCGCCATAGCCGAGACCGTATTCCTGTTCCCAGCCCTTCCCAAGCATCGGAAGTACATAATCTCCTTCCGGCAAGGTATAATATCGAAATTCCAGCTTCTTTTTCTGTTTCGTCATGGCAAAACCTCTTTTCAATAAATCTTGCCTTAATCATAATCGAATTTGCAAGAATAGTAAAGTATGGCTTATTTGATTTTGAATCGAAACCAAATCCAATTCGAAAGGTTTATTCTTGCAAAAAAAAGCTGCTCTTATTGGAAATTACAGGAAAGGTAGGAAATCCCATCCCTTCACGTTCATTTTTTTGCAAAAAAAGACTGCCCCCAAAGGAGACAGTCTTTAATATCTCTTGTTACGCTTCAGAATACGGTTTCTATTCTTACCGAATTCTATTAATCCTGAACGTAAGGCATAAGAGCAAGATGACGAGCTCTCTTGATTGCTGTCGTAAGCTCTCTCTGATGCTTAGCGCAAGTACCGGTAATCCGGCGAGGAAGGATCTTTCCTCTCTCAGAGATATACTTTCTCAGAAGATTGGTATCCTTGTAATCGATCACTGCATTCTTTCCGCAGAATACACAAACCTTTCTTCTTCTATGCATGGGACGTCTTCTAGGTCCGCCTGCATGCTCTTCCTTATTGAATGCCATGGTTTTTACCTCCTGTTATTTTAGTTGAACGGCAGGTCTTCTTCCACACCGCTCGGATCGTTCATAAAATCATCGCCGGCATTTCCCATCGAACCTGCGTTTCCTGCAGGAGATGCGGAATTTCCGGAATTTCCGGAATCATATGCAGACTGTGCATTCTTGGATTCGGCAAATTCGATCGAGTTGGCAATGATCTGTGTACCATAGACCTTCTGACCTTCTTTATTGGTATAATTATCGTTTCTGATCTCTCCATCGAGAACGATCTTGGTTCCCTTGTGGAGATATTTCTCTACGAACTCACCCTGTTTTCCAAATGCAGTACAATTGAAGAAATCCGCTGTCGGATCTCCGTCCCGATGAAAACGACGGTCCACAGCAATGCTGAATCTTGCAACAGCTGTATTATTGGCTCCGCCATAACGAACATCCGGATCTCTTGTAAGTCTGCCCATTAAGATGACTTTATTCATACTCTTACTCTCCTTATCTCAGTCTTACTGCTCGTTTGCGCGAACGACTAAGAAACGAAGAACATTGTCCATAATACGAACATCAGCTTCAACCTTTGCAGGTGCATCAGCTTCTGCATCGAACTGAATGAAGTAGTAATATGCTTCTGTCATCTTATTGATCATAACAGCAAGCTTCTTCTTACCAGCTTCATCAATGTTCGTAACAGTTCCACCATAGCGGGCAATTGTCTCTTTTGCCTTTTCTACTGTAGCTGTTCTCGCATCATCGTCGATCTTGGCATTCACTACGAGTGCTAATTCATACTTGTTCATGCGATTAACCTCCTTCTGGTCTATTGGCCCCTCTGCACTACATCAGAGCAGCAAGGAAATATCATTTACCACGAGTCAATATCTTAACATGAAGAGCGCTGATATTCAAGCAGTTTTCGAAATTGTTTTTGAATTGTTCATTCTCTGTTTATCTTTCTAAAATAAAATAAGATCACATCTTCTCTTTTAAAAGAGCCTGATAGACGTCCCTTTTTCGGATCCCGCGGTCCATGGCCACCTGCTTCATTGCGGCCTTTTGATCCATTCCAAGAGAGAGGTATTTCTCATAATGTTTAGCGACAGAAAAGCTCTCCCACTGTTTCTTCTTCTCCGCTTCACTTTCTTCTTTGCTTTTTCCATGGATCACCAGTACATATTCCCCACGGGGTGTGTTTGTCTGATAATAGTCCAAAGCCTCTCCCAGGCTGGTCTTCCTTTTCTCTTCAAAGCGCTTTGTAATCTCTCTTGTAACGGTAACTTCCCGGTCTCTTCCAAGGACATCACTCAGCTCTTCCAAGGTTTTCTTCAAATGATGGGGTGCTTCATAGATCAGGATGGTTCGTGTTTCTTTTTTGATCTCTTCCAGAACCCGGCTGCGTTCCTTCTTGTCCTTAGGAAGAAATGCTTCAAAAGCCAGTCTCCGACAAGGCTGTCCGGACATGACAGCAGCTGAGGCAAAAGCAGTCGGACCCGGCACGGTCGTCACTTCAATGCCCTCTTCATAGCACATGGAAACCAATTCTTCTCCGGGATCAGAGATCCCGGGCATGCCTGCATCCGTGATCAGGGCTATATTGGTCCCCGCCTTCAGTTTGTCCACCAATTCTCTTCCCTTATCCAGCTTGTTAAATTCATGATAGGAAGTCATTGGTGTATGGATATCAAAGTGTGTAAGAAGCTTGATGGAATTTCTGGTATCCTCCGCTGCAATGAGATCCGCTTCTTTTAAAATACGGACCGCCCGGAAAGTCATATCCTCCAGATTTCCGATGGGCGTCCCGACAAGATATAAGGTTCCAGCCATTTTTCCCTCCGTGCTTATCTTCTATATCGCTTTAAAATCTTTAAAATAAAGACAGATCCGCGATGGATGTCAGCGGAAGATTCTCCGATGACCTTTTCCCGGGATTCTTTAGAAGCCATATAGATCAAGGATTTCATCCGTGTATTCTCCGACTGCCTTATAAACGATGAGTGGCTTCTCTACCGTGAGACGCGGATTTCCGTCCCGAACGCCTTCCACCAGCACCATATTCGGCTCCTTGTCAAGAAAGGGATAGACCAGCCGCATGCGTTTCGGCTCAATACCATACCGGCGCATAGAATCCAAGAGATCAACCAGTCGGAAGGGTCTGTGGACAAAATAGCACCTGCCTTTGGGCCGAAGAAGCCTTGCTGTTTCCCTGACGAAGTCATCGAGATCCGCCATGACTTCATGCCTGGCGATCCATTTGGCGTCAGCCTGATTCTGTATTCCGTGGTGATCGATCATATAAGGCGGATTGGAAACAACAACATCAAAAGAGGATCGGCCGAATTGTTCTGATGCCTCTTTTACATTCCCCTGTATAATATGGATCCGGTCTGACAGACCGTTCATTCTGACGGATCTCTCTGCCATATCGGCACTTTCTGCCTGGACTTCCAGACCGATAAACTCTCTTCCTTCTGTCTTGGCAGATAAAAGAAGCGGGAGGATCCCGGTTCCTGTACCCAGATCCATCACCCGCTCATTTCTTCTGACCTTTGCAAAACCGGAAAGGAGAACCGCATCCATACCAAAGCAGAAACGACTGGGGTCCTGAAGGATCTTCAAACCGTTTCGTTGGAGATCATCGATTCTTTCGCCCTCTTTTCTGAAGCTGTCAGCTGTCATGTTCGGTCACTTTCCTGTTTTCCGTCGTTTCCCGGCCCCGGTTGGGGTTGGAATTCGGATTTGAATTCTGATTTCTTCTGTCACGGTTTCTTTTCGGACGGCGATTCTGCTTTCTCTCTCCCTCCGGATTTTGTTCTTTCTCCGTGCCGGATTCCTGGGAAGCTGCCTTCCTGTTATCTCCCCGATTCTTTGTCTTTCGATCCTGAGGGAGCTTTTCGCCTGCATCTTTTCCGGTCTTCACGGATTTTACCGAAGCATTTTTTGCATTATTCTTATTATGATGTGCCTTTTTATGAACGCCGGGCTCATAGATCAGATCCTTTGCTTCAAATTCCTCTACTTCCCTGGTGTCATTCACTTCAAAGATGACCCGGACTTTTTGCCGAAGAATGTTTACATTCTGCACTTCTCCGACTCTTCCGTCCTGAGTCTTCACCTCATCTCCCTTACGGGGCAGCTTTTTATTCAAATACTCATAGGCGTCTTCTTCATTTTTCAGGCAGCACATCAAACGACCGCAGACACCGGAGATCTTGGTCGGATTCAAAGAGAGGTTCTGCTCCTTTGCCATTTTGATCGAGACCGGTGCAAAGTCTTCCAGATAGGATCTGCAGCAGAGTTCCCTGCCGCAGATACCGATACCGCCGATCAGCTTCGTTTCATCACGGACGCCAATCTGACGAAGTTCGATCCGTGTCCGAAAAACGCCGGCCAGATCTTTAACAAGGTCTCTGAAATCCACCCTTTCATCCGCTGTAAAGTAGAAGATCAGCTTGTTATTGTCAAAGGTATACTCCGCTTCTACCAGCTTCATATCGAGCTTATGATCACGGATCTTCTGCTTGCAGATCTTATAGGCTTCTTCTTCCTTTTCGTGGTTTTTCTCATCCCTTACGGCGTCTTCTTCTGTTGCCATCCGAAGAATCTTTTTCGGCGGATGCTTGAAATACTTGTCATCCATTTGCCGGGGCATTGTCATGACTTTTCCGTATTCCACACCATGACTGCTTTCTACAATGACATGATCATGGAGACGGATCTCATTATCACCCGGATCATAGTAAAATATTTTTCCACCGTTTCTAAGGTGTACTCCGATCACATTAGCCATTCATTATCTCCTTTAACTGCAGGATCAAAAGTCCTGCCGTCAGCTCAAAGTTCACATGGGCCTTCAGTTTATTTCTTGCTTCCCGGATTGCCCGAAAGGCCTTCTCCAGATAGGAATAACCGGCTTTCATTGCCATCTTTCGAATCAGAGACCGTTCGGAAGTGAAAATAAGAAATTCATCTGTGCCTGTTGCTTTATATAATAACACATCCCGAAACCAGATCGTGATCAGATTCAAGATGTCATCGATATCATCTTTTTCTTCTTTCAAGGTCTTGATTTCATCTTCAAATTCATAATCTGCGGCCCGCATCAGTTTTTCCATCAGACGGATGACAAACTCTCTTCTGTCGTGAAATTCTTCCGATGAAACAAGTTCGATGGCCCGGCCTATATTTCCCTGAGCAAAGGCAGAAGCGACAGCTGCCGTATAATCGGTCTGTCTGTAGTTTCTCATGAGATAACGCTCGATCAGATCCTGCCGGACCGGTTTCGTTTCGAGACTGATACAGCGGGACAGGATCGTTGGCAAAAAGGCATTTTTATTTTCTGACAGAAGGATAATGACAGCATAAGAAGGCGGCTCCTCGATCGTTTTTAAGATCGCATTCTGTGCCGCCGGATTCAATTTCTCCGCATCCGGTATCAAATAGACCTTGTAGCGGGCCTCCAAAGGGCCGGTCTGTATGACATTGACCAGCTGGCTTCGTACCTCATCTACGGAGATCACATTAGGCTTTTCATGAAGGACTTCCACCAGATCCGGATGACTGTGATGCCGGAATTTCCTGCAGGAAGGGCAGGTCTGACAGGCCTGACCATTCTCGGGTGATTCACATAGAAGAGCTGCAGCGAAGGCCTCCGCCAGCATATGTTTTCCCGAGCCCTTCTCCCCGCTTAAAATATAGGCGTGTCCTACCTTTCCGCTTTCTACAGCGGTCCGGAAGTAGTTTTTCAAATCATTTTCGCCTTGAATCTCATCAAATGACTGATTCATATCCGCCTCCGAAAAACCTGTTATTGATTAAGTCTTATGGATCAGGCTTTTTTCACCGATGATCCATTCTTCCACTTTAGCAACGGTATCCTCCAGATTTTCATTCGGAATCCGAATTTCGATACCAGCTGCTTTCAATTTTTCTTCCGAAAAATCTTCTTCATCTGCCAGAAAACGCCGGCAGAGTTCTCGATAGTTTGGATCTTTCTCAGCTCTCAGCCTTTTCAAGGCTCTTTCCAGGCGTACTCCGTCATCCACATAGAGGTAAATGGGAAGGACCCTGTCCTCATGAAAATAGGCAGCGAATTTTTGATAAGACTCCAGGGTCCCGATGGTCAGATAGTCTCTATGGTCCAGGTCTATATTTCCATCATCGACCGTAAAATAGGTCCAGGGACCGGCCACAGTCTGATAGACCCTTCTTTCAATAATGAGTCCTCGCCTGTCCAGGTCCTCCAGATCATGATCCGTGACAAAATGGTAGCTCTCGCCTTCTTTTTCGCCTTCCCGGATCGGCCGCGTCGTATAGGGGATGATGGGGTAGATCCTCTCCTTTAAATCGGACAGGACTTTCTCTGCCACCGTATCTTTTCCGCTCGCGCTTTTTCCTAATAAGATGTAGATATGTCCCATGACGCTCTCCTATTTCAAAACACGAATCCTATCATCCTCATCGCATCCATCGATCTCAAGACCGTCCCGAATCGCCTGATCCAGTTCCCGGATACAGTTTTGGCCGATCACTTCGCCTGGAACGGCCAGGGGAATTCCGGGTGGATAGATACAGATCTCATCCCGGGCGATTCTTCCTTCCGCATCCCAAATCGATACCTTCTCCCAGTCTCTATCCCAGGCTTCCCGGATTTCCAATGCCTTTGCCGGAAGCTCTGTGGATTTTGTTTTCCGGTCTTCTCCTGAAAAGGCCCGCCTCATCTCAATCTCAGAGCGATTCCTTCTTAAGATCGCATCTGTCAGGCGTCTCATGCCATCTTCCGTATCCATACAGGAAGTCATGGCCAGAGCATAATTTCCCAGGGCCATTTCCAGTTCCAGATGGTCCTCCTCCCTTAGAGTCCGCATCAGATCCGCCCCACGAAAACCCGGCTCTCGTGAAAAAAGAACCAGCTTGGAAGGATCTCTGCCAACCGGAGACATGAGACGAATCCCCGGTCCATCCGTTTCCAGTTTATGATAGATGGAATCCAGCATTTCCTTCCACTTTTGAAAGCGCATCTTTCCCTCTTTTTCGAGGAAATGTAAACCGCGGCTTGCAGATTCCATTAAGACATAAGATGGGGAACTCGTTTGAAAGATCCGGATCGCGTCTTCCAAGTCTTCCCTCTTCACATATGGATTGGCCCGATACAGGACCATAGCCGTCTGTGTCATCACAGGAAGCATTTTATGAAGACTTAAGACAACAAGGTCTGCTCCTTCCTGAATCGGATTTTTCGGAAATTCCGGTGAAATTCCAAGATGAGCACCATGTGCCCCATCTACGATCAGGGCTACATTTTTCTCATGACAAATCTCTGAAAGTTCCCGGATCGGCTGGAGAACCCCCTCATAAGAGGGAGATGTAACGATCATGACCCGGATATCCGGATTCTTTTTCAGGATCCTCCTTGTCTCCTCCGGATCCAGGAGACCCGGTATTTCCGGATTTTCCTGCCATGCTTTCGGTATCTGATAAACTGTCCGTACTTCCTTCAACATCAAACCATGGATGATGCTTTTATGGGAATTTCTCTGGATCAGGACCCCGTCCATATTTTTGCAGGCAGAGAAAATGGCCGCAAGATTTCCGCCGCTGGACCCGTTCACCATGAGATATGCAGCATCTGCCTGATAAAGCCGGGCATAATCCTCATTCAATTTCTTTAAGATTTCTTTCGGATGATTCAGATTATCAAAGCCGTAGATCTCCGTGATATCCGTTCGGTATGGATCTCCCATGCCCAGGCTCTGCCTCTTATGTCCCGGCATATGGAAGGGGTAAAAATCTGATTCTGCATAGGAATGCAGGCGGTCCTCGAGATCATCCTGCCCAAAGGCTTTATTTCTTTCCGGTCCTTCGTTTGGAATTTGAATCATTATTTTTTATCTTCTTATATTTGCTTAAATCCTGCTGATAGATTTTTGCTCTCTTCGGATGACGAAGTCTCCTTTTTCTCCAGTAAAGGATGCCGATCCGGATTAGAATTAAGACAAAGATCACAAGGATGATTCCGAGAAGGACCTTTCGGAAGTCGATTTTTATTGCCTTTCTTTGGCTTCCTCCATCCTTAGCTGCAACATTCTGAAAAGGATAGGTCTTACTCTTTTGTTCCGTATAGGTCAGTTCTGCGCTGCCGACATCCCTGCCATTGTAGGTATAGGTAATCTTACCGGCTTTTTTCTCAGCTTCCTTCGAAGAAGTGTCCTTTGCCTTCTCCAGGGAGCATTTTGCCGCAGACGGGTCTACATTTACAGGCAGAACAATGCTGCCGTCGCCAATTTTAACAAGATTCTCGTTTTTTCCTAAGAGTCCCTCATTCTTTACCTGATCCTTATTCAGAAGATCAGAGATCTTGTATTCTTTGAAATTTGCAAAACAGAAATCTAAAAGAGTTTTTGTATCCTGATAGTGTCCCGGTGTTTTCGCTCCCAAAATTACAACTACAAGAAGCATGTTATTCCGTTTGGCAAAGGTGACCAGGGTATTTCCAGCCACATCGGTATAACCGGTTTTTCCTCCCAGGCATCCATCATAAAGCCATTGATTGCCTTTATAGTTATTCAGCATCCTATGGTTATTATTTAAAGGCGTCGGATCTACATGCTTATTTGTTGGCGGGATCGTATACTGCTTGGTGCCGACAATTTTGGCGACAACCGGATTCTTATATGCAGCTGCTGCAATCAAGGCCATATCATGGGCAGTGGTATAATGGTTTTCATTTGGCAGGCCGTGAGGGTTGGCAAAATGAGTATTGGTACAGCCGAGTTCCTTTGCTTTTGCATTCATCATGTCGATGAATTTATTGCAATCTCCGCCTCCAACATGCTCTGCGATTGCTGCTGCACATTCATTTGCAGATTCCAGAAGCATGCCATACATCGTCTGCTCCATGGTCATCTTTTCTCCGACATCTCTTGCAATACTGGAAGAGCCTCTTTCAATGCCAAAGACTGCCTCCTGTGAAAAGGTGACCGTCTCATCCATGGAAGAATGCTCCGCTGCAATGAGTGCTGTCATCAGCTTGGTAATACTGGCCGGATATTCTTTCTGGTCCATATCCTTTCCATAGAGAATAGATCCGCTGTCAATATCCATGACGCAGGCAGTCTGACTCTGGAGAGCTCCCGGATCCGGCCATATTGTCGCCGTTTCCGAAGCCTTTACTCCCTGATTTCCGCCAAAAGGAAAGGTCAAACAAAATGCTGTCACTAAAATAAGAAACCCTGCTCCAATTCTTTTCCCTGCTGTCTTATTTGTCTTCCAATGATTCATTTTCATTATTTTCACTCCCATAAGACTTCCCGATATTCGGCTTTTATTTGAACTCCCTTACTGCAATCAATTTGCAGATAGGATTCCCTTCCTTTGAGAAGCGTTCTTCATACTCCGTCATAATGTTCCCTGCATTCATTTTTTCATCATGATGGAGGTCGTATGTTACGGCATCCAGACGAAAGCCTGGAAATTCACGAATGGTCTCCACAGAATAATCAAAAAGATCTCGATTATCTGTCTTAAATTCAATCTGATCTCCTTCATTCAAGAGTTCCTTGTAGATCGTTAAAAAATCCGGAGAAGTAAGCCGCCGTCTCTTATGCCGATCCTTCGGCCATGGATCGGAAAAATTCAGATAAATTCTTTCCACTTCTCCTCGTTCAAAGATCTCATTCAGTTTTCTTGCATCTTCACAAAGAAAGAAGAGATTCTTTGGCGGCTCTTCCTTTGCTTCGATCTTCTGAACGGCCCGATAGAGAACACTGGAATAACGTTCCAGACCAAGGAAATTTCTATCCGGATAAGCTTCGGCCATATCCATAAGAAAGCGCCCTTTTCCCATGCCGATCTCAAGGTAGATCGGGTTCTGATTTCCGAAGATCTCTGCCCAATGTCCTTTACAGGATGTCGGCTCATTGATACAGAAGGGGCTTTTTTGAATTGCAGGATCCGCTTCCTTAATATGTCTGAGTCTCATATCGTATGCTCCTTTTGGTATAAAAAAAAGTCCTAACTCCACGGTGAACCGCAAAATTAAGACCTTCCGATGCGCGATCAGGGGTTCGAACCCTGGACACCCTGATTAAGAGTCAGGTGCTCTGCCAGCTGAGCTAATCGCGCCCGCTCATCAGCACGAAAACTATTATATGATAATGGTTTTCCGAATGCAAGCGTTTTTCCGGTTTCTATTTTGTTTTTTTGTGAATACGATGACCCTTACCTACCCACTGATTTGCCGGATCCCATAGTTTATCATAGGATATTCCGGTCACTCTCTCACAGACCTTGATCTCCTCCGGGCTTGCCTTTGACTGGTCCTTTCCCTTTCGTCTCTGAATCTCTGTCTTTATGATATTAAATTCTTTCTCCGTCATCGGAAAACGATAACCGAAAATGAAAAGCAGAATGCATAAGAATACCGGCATAAAAATGAAAATCATCGCAATTCCCCTCTGTGTAAACAGGGACTGCCTTGTGCCTGCATTTGCTAACTTCTCACTGTAGCCGACGGCTGCAAGAAGTACACCGATCAGCCATGCGGAAAGTCCGGAAGAGATTTTTCTTGCAAAGGTTGACATACCGGAAACCACACCGGGGCGATGAACTGAAGTCACCAATTCGTCAACATCCGGCATATCTGCCATGATTGCAAAAATACTGGTTAGTGTTGCCGCATTTCCGATACCGATACCGACTGCAAGAATCAGGATAGGGACAATGCTGGCTCCTTCATGGGAGAAGGGGATCAAAAGAAGGGTACTGACGATCCGGATCGGGGCACCGATCAGAATTGTTGTTCTCTTGGATGTCTTCGCCATCACCGGCCCCCAGATCAGCATACCGATCAGCTGAGCAAGGATGAGGGCGGCCATAAGATAGGTGACATAGTGGTTTTTGTATCCATTGATCACATCATCAACGTAATATACAGCCATGCCGGAGACAAAGTCCATGCCGCACTGGCCGGCCAGATAGATGCCGACAAAGAGACGGAAGGAACGGCTTCGAAAAGCACTGCCGGCATGGTCAAAGCTATCCGACAGCTTGGATTTCACCGGATGATGCTGTTTTTCCCAGGTACCTGCAACGGTTACCAGGCAAGTGATCAGGAAGAGAAGGCCGAAGAGAACTCCACAGCGAAGATACATGGTCGTATTTCTGGTATCTGAGATTAAAATCGTCGGGAGAACACCGCAAACCATCGCTCCCAGGGTCGACCAGATCATACGAACATTGGAAAATTTAGACCGATTATCGTAGTCATCGATCATATCAGGAAGCAGACCATTATAAGGAACCATAAGTATTGTTGATCCCGTAGAAAAGAGGCAGTACATCAGAACATAAAAAATGAACATGGAAACAGGATGGTCTGTTCGGAAAGGGATCCACAATGTCGCAAATGTAATCGCCGTAGCAAAAGATCCGATCAGCATATAAAAGCGCTTGGCTCCCATTTTGGAGGTCGTCCGGTCTGTTATATTTCCCATGATCGGGTCGGTAACGGCATCCCAGATATGGCCAATCAAAGGTACGGTTCCAGCCAGTGCTGCCGGCATCCCCATTGCCTTGATCAGGAATACTGTGAAAAAAGAATTAATGATGACAAAAGCACCACCATTAAAAAATTCGCCGGCCCCATACATGAGTCGGTTTCCGATTCCATTGCCGTGTTTCCCTGTCTGCATTTTCTTACTCTGCCTCCCTGTGACTTCTGATTTTATAAGGGCCAAATGGAAGAATGAAAAGATCTCGTTTGTTTGGAACCTTTTTTATCTTTCTTACCCGTAGTTTTTATTATATCATTGAAGTCTGGAATGCAGAATATAAATTATTTACTTTATACAATAATCTTACATATCTAATACTTTCTTCAGTCATTCTTTACAATTATTTTAAAAAAATACGCCACCCGAAATCTTCGGTAGCGTATTTCATGTTCCTGGGCGGATTCGAACCGCCGGCCTTTCGCTTAGGAGGCGAACGCTCTATCCTGCTGAGCTACAGAAACCTCTATCTGCAATTTTGTCAAATTCCTTGGATTATGTAATGCTTCCCTGTAACCAGATATCTGCCTGCAGTCTTCTTTTGACCATGGGCTCACCAATCAAATCTGCGGTATTCACTACAACATCCATCCTGACGCCGTTACAATCTAATGTTATCACAAATACGGTCTGTCTTGTAGCCTCATTCATGAATTTTTTACAATCCAAAATTTCTCCCAGAACTGAATATTTATCACATTCGATTCCATTGGGCATAATATAGGTCGAAACCACCGTAAGTATATCTTCTTTTTCGATCCTTCCATAGGCAGACATCGTCAATTGAAGATCTCTGACGGAAAAAAGTTCCTCTGCGTCACTACTATCTTCACCGACAGCCTCTTTCAGATCGTCATATCCTTCTGCTTCCTTCGGGTCTGACTCCGGTTTCATGCTTTCCTCCAGGGGAAGGAGGACCACTGCTCTTTCCGCCAGACCACTCAAGCGGATCGAACCGTGATTCACCGGTTGACCGGACCTCGAATCCTCTTCGATCAAAGCGATATCATCCGTCAGGAAGAAGATCAAATCTATCCCAAGTCTTGGATCATTCAAAACACCTTCATAACTATTTCTCTCCGAATTCTTGACGATCTCAACCAGGTCTTCATTTGAAGAAATGGAACTTCCGATGAAATAGGGGTAGAAATAGTCACTTTCAAAGCCATCCTCCGGATCTTCCTGGCCTACCAGTGCCAGTCCCAAATGATAACTATAGTCTTTCCGGTATTCCATGATTCGTTCATTTTCCAAAGACGTAGAGAGGCTCTGCATATCCGGATGAGCCTGCACATCCTCTTTCAGAATCTTCAGATCATCATGATCAATTCCTCGAAAACCGATACTCTTCAGATATTTATGCATATGTATCCCTTATAGTAAGATGTCACCTTACACCTGTTCCCCATGAATCGCCTTGTCCAGTGCTTCCTCTTCTTCTTTTCCTAGCTGAACGATTGAATTACCGTCAATAATTTCCTTTGTATAGGTATAACTTCCATTATTTCCATGGACAAAATTGATAATATAGCCATTATTCTTTTCATCAAGCATGACAAGGATGGTACTGAGCTTCCCACCGTTTTCTTCAAAAGCATCATATTTCAACATACTGTACTTCTGGAAGGCGGATTTGATCTGCTTATTCAAAGCAAAAATCCCATTTTTATTTTCCTGGTTCTGCTCCGCAACTTCGTCTAATTGATTGAGCCTTTGAATTAGTGTATCTTCCAGCGATTTGGCATCTTTTCCTTTGAAAAAGACGTCCAGCCTCTTTCTCTGTTTTCCAATTTTAACAAGGGCTACCACAAGCAGGATCAAAAGAAGAAGACATAAAGCTGCAAGACCAATTACGATATAATCTGTTGAAATTCCTAAATATTTCTCAAACATCTTATTCTCCAAACATATGTTCTATTGTTGTAGTTTTCATTATTTTCTAATCAAATGAACGATACGCTCCAAATCTTCCTTAGAATAGTATTCGATTTCAATCTTTCCTTTTGAAGCATCCTTGGCATGTATCCTGACCTTGGTTCCTGTCAGCTCTTTTAAATTTTCTTCGAGTTGTTCATAGACTGCCTTCAACTGGCTGTCGACTTTTTCTTTTGTAACCTTATGATTCTGGCCAAGCTTCTTCACAGCCTTTTCGACTTCCCGGACAGACATCTTTTCATCAAAAACCTTCTGGGCAAATTCATACTGTTTGTCCGGATCTGAAATAGAAAGAAGAGCCCTGGCATGGCCGGTTGTGATCATTTCTTCTACGACCATCTTCCTGACCCGCTCATCCAGTTTTAACAAACGAAGAGAATTTGTGATCGCCGTTCTGGATTTTGAAACACGATCAGCCAGTTCGTCCTGTGTCATGTGGTAATTTTCAATCAGTTCCTTATATCCTTCTGCTATTTCGATTGGATTCAGGTCTTCTCTCTGAATATTTTCCAGAAGCTGTACCTCTGCAATCTCCTGAGAGGAAAGATTTCGTACGATGACCGGTATTTCTTTTAATCCGGCAAGTTTCGCAGCACGCCAACGTCTTTCTCCTGCGATGATCTGGAAGTAATCTTTTTTGTCTTGTACCAAAAGCGGCTGAAAAATTCCATACTGTTTAATGGAGTCCGCCAACTCCTGTAAAGAGTCTTCACTGAAATTCTTACGCGGCTGATTTCGATCCGGTTCCACCTTAGAGATAGGAACTATGATCTCCGTGCCCTTTTCAAAAGATATACTTTCTTTCTTTTCGCTAGTATTCTTCTTCGGTATTAATTCGTCAAGGCCTGCTCCCAGGGCCCTGCTTCTCTTCTTTGCCGGCATCTTATATTTCCTTTCCTTCAAGAACTTCTTTTGCCAGATTTCGGTAGCTTTCTGCTCCGGCGGATCTGCTGTCATAGAGATTGATGGGCAGACCGTGAGAAGGTGCTTCTGCAAGTTTTACATTTCTCGGGATAATGGTCTGGAATATTCTTGTGTTCAAATTTTCCTTCACATTATTTACTACTTCTGAGGAGAGATTTGTTCTTGCATCATACATGGTGAATACAACACCTTCGATTCGAAGTTTCTCATTTAATCTGTCTTTTACCAGATCAATGGTATGTATTAACTGGCTGATTCCCTCCAATGCATAATATTCACATTGAATCGGAACAAGAACGGAGTCTGCAGTCGTCATTGCATTTACAGTAAGTAAATTTAATGAAGGAGGACAATCGATCATAATAAAGTCATAATCATCCTTTACATAGTCGATTTCATTTCTCAGAATATATTCGCGATCATTTTCTATATCGAGAAGTTCAATCTCTGCACCTGCAAGATTAACATTGGAAGGAATAATTTGCAGATTTTCCTGATCCTCAACATCATAGATACACTGTTTCAACGAACTCTGTCCCAGAATCAACTCATATACCGTATTCTCTATCTCATTTTTTCTCAAGCCGAATCCACTGGTACAGTTTCCCTGCGGATCCATATCTATTACAAGGACACGTTTTCCCGCTTCTGCAAGACATGCTGACAGATTGATTGCAGTCGTTGTTTTTCCGACTCCACCTTTCTGGTTTGCAATCGCGATAATTCTGCTCATTTACACCTCTCCCTCTTTTTTCACTTATTCATGATTATGATTATATCACGATGAGCTTTTCTTTGCTTACTAACTTCCTTGATTTGGATGCGAATTATGATGATTCTTCACTGCTATTTCTTCCGGTGATTTCTTCCGGTGATTTCTTTCGGTGATTTCTTCCGGTGATTTCATTTTTCCTTCGATTTGTGCGAAATGGAGATCAAAGCTCTGATTTTCTGACTTTGCAATTACCTTGCTTCTATCATAGTCTTTCTTTATCCGTATGCTCTCTCCGTATGTTTCACGTGAAACATACTTCCTTTCCTTTGCCCTCTTAGTGAAGAGGTTTCTTTGAAGGCATTCCGGCTTTTCTCGGATAAAAATTACTTGTTGCCTCAAGCTTATCAATTTTAATCAGGCTCCTATGAATGTCTGAATCATAGAGCGTGAATTTTTGACAGGAAATGTTTCCGCCTCCCAGCTTACGAATGCCGTTTTTTGCTTCGGTTACTTCTTTTTCTGTTTCACCGGATTTATAGGCAATAAAAGCTCCCCCAACTTTGACATATGGAAGACAATATTCCGATAAAATCTGTAAAGGTGCAACTGCTCTTGAAACTGCAATATCATATTTTTCACGCAAGTCCGGATTCCTTCCCCCATCCTCAGCCCTGCTATGAATGCAATTAATTTCTTCTAATCCAAGTCTTTCAATCACCTCGTCCAGGAAATTCAGTCTTTTTTGAAGCGAGTCCAGTAAAGTGATACGTATATTGGGAAAACAGATTTTGATTGGAATTCCAGGAAATCCTGCACCGGTTCCTACATCAATTAAGCTCATGTCCTGACTCATGTCCATAATACTTGCAATGGCTAAAGAATCCGCAAAATGTTTCAAAGTAACACCCACCGGATCCGTAATAGCAGTCAGGTTCATTACTTTGTTTTTCTCTACAATCATTTGATAATAGATATTTAGTTTCTCATAAACTTCCATGGAAGGTTTCACGTGAAACATTTCCAAACAATCACATAGATACTGGTAAGAGATAGATTCCATAGATAGATCCTCATTAAATTCTCTGGTCAAATATCTTATTCTGCCTGTTCCAAATACTTTCCGGACTTGAGATAAATCAGCAATACAGAAATATCAGCAGGTGAAACACCGGAAATACGAGATGCTTGTCCAATATTGATCGGTCGAACCTGCTTTAGTTTTTGTCGGGCTTCAATTCGAAGAGATGGTACCTGATCATAATCTAAGCCTTGCGGAATCTTCTTAGATTCCAATTTTTTAAATTCTTCAACCTGCTTGCTTTCCCGATCAATATAACCCTGATATTTGATCTGAATATTGATCTGCTCTCTTACATCCTGTGGAAGTTCCTGACCGGAAGGAGACAATTCACTAACAAGGTCATAATTCAATTCCGGTCTGCAAACAAGATCCTTAAAAGAAAGGCTCTTCTTCAGCGGGGTTGATCCATGAGAAAGAAGAAAATTTTGTACTTTTTCTGTACCGCCAAAATAGATATCGCTTACTCTTTGAATCTCATTTTCAATCAGTCCTTTCTTCCTAAGAAGTCTCTGATAACGCTCCTCAGAAATCAGGCCAACTTTGTATCCAATTGGAGTCAAACGGAGGTCTGCATTATCCTGCCTAAGAAGAAGACGATACTCAGCCCGGCTGGTCATCATACGATAAGGTTCCGTATTATTCTTTGTCACCAGGTCGTCAATTAAAACTCCGATATAAGCCTGCGACCGATCAAGAATCAAGGGATCTTTTCCCTGGATCATTCGTGCAGCATTGATTCCTGCAATCAATCCCTGGGCGGCAGCCTCTTCATAACCGGAGCTGCCATTAAACTGGCCGCCGCTAAACAAGCCATGAATTGCCTTAAATTCCAAACTGGGTAGAAGCTGATTTGCTTCCAGGCAATCATATTCGATTGCATAGGCATTCCGAACGATACGTGCATGTTCCAAACCCGGAACCGTTCGGTACATCTGATACTGGACATACTCAGGCATGGAAGAAGACATGCCGTCTACATAGACTTCATTCGTGTCCAGACCTTCCGGCTCCAAAAAGACCTGATGGCGTTTCTTGTCACTGAACTTAACAACTTTATCCTCAATGGAAGGACAATACCGCGGGCCAATTCCTTCAATCACTCCACCATAAATCGGGGATTCATCGAGGTGAGCACGAATAATATTATGAGTCTCTTCATTGGTATAAGTGAGATAACATTTTACCTGTTCCTTCTGAATCGAATTCGGATCCGTGGTAAAAGAAAAAGGAACGATTGGCTGGTCGCCATATTGGGGTTCCAATTTACTGAAATCGATGGTTTTTCCATCCATTCGGGCCGGCGTTCCCGTCTTAAAACGACGAAGCTTGATTCCATTCTGAATCAAAGATGCAGAGAGGTGATTTGCAGCTTTCAAACCATTCGGACCGGTGTATTCAATGACATTTCCATACAGGCACCTAGATTTTAAATAGACACCTGTGCATAAAATTGCTGCACTACAATGATAGCTTGCCCCGGAATAGGTTTTCACACCTACGACATGACCATCTTCTACTATCAGTTCGCTGACTTCAGCCTGTCGAAGAGTCAAATGAGGAGTATTCTGCAAGGTCTTTCGCATTTCCAGACTATAACGGGCTTTATCTGCCTGGGCACGAAGAGAATGAACCGCCGGTCCTTTCGAAGGATTCAGCATCTTCGACTGAATAAAGGTCTTATCAATATTGATACCCATCTGACCGCCAAGAGCATCAATTTCCCGAACCAGATGTCCCTTACTGCTTCCACCGATATTCGGATTGCAGGGCATCATAGCAACACTGTCCATGCTGACTGTGAAAACGATCGTTTCTAAACCAAGCCTTGCACAAGCTAATCCGGCTTCGCAGCCCGCATGACCGGCTCCGATGACCACTACATCATACGTCTCATCTATGTAATTCAACGATTTTCTCCTTTACTTACCCATACAAAAATCCGAAAAGACCTTATCGACCAGATCATCTTCCACTTCTTCTCCAATGACATAACCGAGATATCGATAAGCGTCCATTAAATCAATTGTAAAGAGATCCTCACTCATACCATCTCGAATGCTCTTCTGCACCAGTTTCAGACTTTTCCTTGCCTCTTCCATATCATATTTCTGCCGATCATTAGAGATCAAAAACTGGTCAGGATTCGAAAGATTGCCTAACAAAAAGAGCTTTTCAATTTCATGAGATAAAATACAGACCGTCTCCTCATTTTTGCAGTTCACATGAAGAATCCGGCTTTCTTGTCGGTGAGACAAAGCTTTCCGAATGATTTCCGGATCCGCCTTCTGTTCCAGGTCCGATTTGGTAAAAAGAACCAGAGTCGGAACGTTCGGAATATCTGAAACAATAGATAGATCCTCCTGGGACAAGGGTCTTGAGCCATCAATCAAAAAGAAAACAAGATCCGCATTCTTTAAAGCATCCAGAGACCGCTTGACACCGATCTTCTCAACCAGATCATCTGTTTCATGAATGCCTGCCGTGTCCATCATGAGAAGAGGAATATCATTCAAAACAATTTCTTCTTCCAGAAGATCTCTTGTCGTACCCGGAACATCCGTCACGATTGCCCGGTCCTTACCGGACAAGAGGTTTAAAAGCGAAGATTTTCCTACATTGGGACGCCCGACAATAGCTGTCCGAATACCGTTTTTCAGAAGGCTCCCCTGCTGATAGGAACGAATCATCTGATCGATTTCTTGGATACAACCTTCTATTTTCTGATCCAATTCCGAAGGATATTGATCCAGGGAATAGTGTTCCGGATCATCGAGAGCTGCCTCCAAAAAGGCTGCTTCATGAAGGATCTTTTCCCTCAAGTCTCGAACTTTTTTCGATAGATTTCCATTTAAGTGGGAAAGAGAGACCTTACGCTCGAAGGAGGTCTTTGAATGAATCAGATCCATGACGGATTCCGACTGTGACAGATCAATCCGCCCGTTTAGAAAAGCGCGTTTGGTAAACTCTCCTGCTTCGGCAGGTCTTGCACCGGCCCGGTAAATCAAAGAAAGCGCATCCCTTAATACACGCATTCCTCCATGACAGTCAAATTCAACCACATCTTCCATGGTATAGGATTTCGGCCCGTGAAAGACCAAAGCATAAACCTCATCTACGATTTCTCCCTGATCTACCAGATGACCGTAATGAACAGTATTCGGTTTACATTTTCTTAAATCGGTTCCTTGAAAGACAGAATTTGCAATTGTTAGAGCGTCATCTCCACTGATTCGGATAATACCGATTCCGGCATCACTCATACCGGTAGAGATTGCAGCTATTGTATCACTCAAAATAAGAACTCCTATTCATTAAAAAGCATTCCATCCATGAGAGTGGATAAAATTCTCTAACCAGAAGAATAAACTGAGATTCTCAAAAAAAGAGCTGTGAAAATGTCAGGCGGGAATGATCCACCTTCCATTTCACAGCCCTCTTCCCGCCATGATTGTATCCTGATATTGAAAGGACTATGGCTTTAGCCAATATTACTTCAGAGTAACAACTACATAACGATAGGGTTCTTCTCCTTCGCTATGCGTTGTCACATAAGGATCCTCCGACAAAGCAGCATGAATCACACGACGTTCGTAAGGATTCATGGATTCCAAAGCAACCGGCCGGCGAGTCTTTTTCACCTTGTAGGCAACATTATGAGCCAGATTCTCAAGGGTTTCCTTTCGGCGTTCTCTATAATTCTCTGTATCGATCTTCACCCGAACATAATTAGAAGTCTTTCGATTCACAACCAGATTCGTAAGATATTGAAGAGAATCCAGTGTCTGGCCCCTCTTACCAATGATCACACCCATATCAGGGCCAACGAGATCCAGATTCAGAGATTTACTTTCCTGATCATAATCTTTCTTAATAGAAACAGTGAGACCCATCTTGTCAAAAACATCATTCAAGAAGTTTTCAGCAACATCTTCTACTTTCGAAATTTCATCGTCACTGATGGAAAGGTTTTTCTTATCCTGATCCTTTGCATGGGAAGGATCATCTGATACCGTCTTTAACTGATCTGGCTCAGAAGATTCCTTATCCTTTTCCTCCCTGTTTTCAACAACAGACTCTTGATTCGCTGCAGTTGCGGAATCATCTTCTTCAGAAATTTCTTCCTTTTTCGCATCCTCTTCGGAATCCTCTCCGAGGCGAACCCGAATCACAGCATCCTTACTGGCAAAACCAAGGAAACCAACACTTCCTTTATCAATGACCTCATAAGAGATGTGATCGCTTGTCATTCCAAGAGCGATTGATGCATTGGTCAAGGCATCTTCGACTGTTTTCCCTTTAAAATTCTGATATTCCATAGCAAACCCCCTTATTTCTTTGTATTCTTCGAATTGTAATCACTGACCAGATTTGCCTTCGAGGCCATGGAGCCCTTCTTTGCATTCTTACGAATTTCATTGGCCTTTTCAATTTCTTCCGAACGACTGGATACGGAGTTTGCCTTACCGGACATGGTATTCGTATTCCTGGTCCGGATATTTGCAGCATTATAAATCTGAGCCTGGCGGATGCCACGCTTTTCAGCCTTTTTCTTTGCCTTCTCCTTATTTGCTTCAATAATAGTATCAAGATTGATCTTAGCAAAATGACGATTGAGGAAAACCTGCTGTACGGTACGAACAAGAGCACCGGCAATCCAGTAAATGGTCAAACCAAGAGGTACGGTAAATGCAAAGATCAAAGACATAAAAGGCATCATGATATTCATGGTCTTCATTTGACGAGCTGCCGCATCATCTCCCATACTGTTATTCACCTGGGACACCTTCATATTGATGACCTGGGACAAATAAGAACAAATAGGAAAAAGAAGAGCAAGAATCACAATGAGATAAGCATGGCTTTCAAAGGATGTCTTCATAATATTCCAAGGCGTATCGGAGACATTCAGACCAAAAATATTATTAATGGAAGAAAGGTGATGGTGAGCATCTGCAAAAGTATCAGAAATGGATGAAAACTTCTTTGCTGCAATATCCCACCCGTTATCACTTAACTTATAGAGAACATCGATAATATGGTTTTTATCTGCTACTCCACCCTTACCATTGAAGGTCACGTTGGTGATATTCTTTACGGCCGCATCGCTAATCAATGACTTCATTTTAGAAGTATAACCATCCGTCGCAATAATACCATTAACAACAGAGGTGAATACATTCTTAACGGAGTTGATATAAGCCGGGATATTATAGAATACCCGATAAAGAGCGAAGAGGATCGGCATCTGAATAATCAGCTGAACACAACTTCCCATCGGGGAAATGCCATACTTATCATAAAGTGCCTGGGTCTCTTCATTCATAGCTGCCATAGCCGCCTGATCAGATCTCTTGTTCTTATACTTATCCTGAATCTTCTTCATTTCAGGCTGCATTTTCGAAGAAAGAACAGAGAACTTCTGCTGCTTATAGGTCAGCGGAAAAAGAGCAATATAGATTACAATGGTAAATAAAATAATTGCCAGAGGAATACTGTTAATATGGAGTACATTGGTTTGGAAAATATAGATCTTATCCATAATCCAACCAAGTCCTTTGGCAATGGGTCCTAAGAAGGCACCATTATATGCCGTGAGATATAGTTCTGTCAAAATAACCCCCTTTAGAGTTAAGGCACAGGGTCATATCCTCCCTTAGAAAAAGGATTACAACGGAGGATTCGCCAGAAAGCCAGAAGTCCTCCTTTTAATGCGCCATATTTTTCAATTGCTTCCAATCCATACTGAGAACAGGTTGGATAATAAGGACATTTTGTCGTCTTTAAAGGCGACAAATATTTCTGATAAAGACGGATCAAATAAATAAAAAGTCTTTTCAGCATGAACTGTCTTTCCTCTCAGTCTGAACTGTAATTTTGTGAAGATCTGCAAGATGAAGCAAAGATTTTTCTATTTGAAAATAGGATGACTTCTTTGCTCGATTCCTGACAACGACTACGATATCCAGCCCGGTGCCAAACATCTCTTCATGCAGTCGATATGCTTCTCGGATCAGTCTCGTCAAATGATGTCGAATTACACTATTGCCTACTTTTTTGCTTACAGAGATTCCAAGTCGATTCATCTGGCTATGGTTTTCCAAGACATACATTACAAGGAAAGGATCCGCAAGGGAAAAACCTTCTTCATAAACTTTATGAAAATCCTGACTCTTCTTTAGTGACTCGCTAAAAACCATATTTACCCCGTTAATAAACCTGAAAAGAAGAAAAGACCACAAAAAATGTGGCCTGTTTAAGTAACAATTATACTGTTAATTTCTTTCTTCCTTTTAATCTGCGGGAAGCAAGGACTTTTCTTCCACCGGCAGTGCTCATTCTGGAACGGAAACCATGAACCTTGGCTCTCTGTCTTCTCTTCGGCTGATATGTCATCTTCATATGTGCCCACCTCCTTCGTTCATTTTTTAGATATTTTTAGAAAAAACACTAGCATCAATTATATCAAAGGATCCCTCAAAGTCAAGAAAAACCACAGAATTTCAATGATTTTCAGAGAAAAGATAAAAATAATACCAAAGACGAAGATAAACATGGTTTATTAACAAAAGTTATTCACAAGTTATCCACTTTATCCACATGTACAAAACCAAGGTTTCTATTAAAAACTTATCCACAAGATGTTGATAAGTCTGTGGATAAAATCTGCAGATATCGTTGAAAACAAGATGGAAAAATGTAAAACAAGAGCCTTTCCTTGTTTAAAATACAGACTTCCCGGCAATTGTGAAAAAGTGAATGTAACATATCCCTCTTTTCCACAAATACGACTTTCCGATCATTGATTTTGTTGATAATTGTGGACAAGTAGTTTATTATATAGGAAGTTGCTTTTTAAACATGGGTAATTCTGTTGATAAGTAAAAGGAGTTTCTTCCTATTTATAATATTGGAGAAGGATTATGGAACTAGTAGAGGAAAAGTGGGATCAAATCCTGGATGCTGTAAAAAATGAATACCAAATTCCGGATATTTCATTTAAGACATGGATTCGTCCGCTTAAAATCGATCATTTAGATGGGGATACCATCTATATTCTGACCCAGGAGAATGACAGCCTTGGTATCAATTTCTTAAAAAGAAAATACGAGAAACTCTTAAAGGAATCCATTGCTACGGTTACGGGCAAAGAATATCAGTTGGAATTTGTCCTTCCCGGAAAAACAGAAACAATTTCTGAAACCATCAAAGTCAATAATTCCAGCAATCTGAATCCTCGTTATACCTTCGAATCCTTTGTGGTCGGTAATAATAACAAGTTTGCCCATAGAGCAGCTCTGGCCGTAGCGGAAACGCCCGGGGAAGCCTACAATCCGCTCTATATTTACGGCGGACCGGGACTCGGGAAAACCCACTTAATGCATGCGATCGGTAATTATATTCTGAAGGAAAACCCGAATAAAAAGGTCATTTATGTAACCTCCGAGGAATTTCTGAATGAAGTCATCGAATCGATCCGTTCTACCAACAATACTTCTGCCATGACCAAGTTCCGGAATAAATATCGGACCGTTGATGTCCTGATGATCGATGATATTCAATTTATAATAGGTAAGGAAGCAACCCAGGATGAGTTTTTCCATACCTTTAATGCCCTTCATTCCGCAGGAAAACAGATCATTCTGACTTCCGACCGGCCACCGAAAGAAATGAAGACCTTAGAGGATCGTATCCGTTCCCGTTTCGAATGGGGACTCATGGCTGATATCGGCTATCCTGATTACGAAACCCGAATGGCTATTATTAAAAATAAGGTAGAAACCGAGCATATTAACCTGAATGATGACATTCTGCAATATATCGGTGAAAATATTAAGTCCAATATCCGTGAAATCGAGGGCGCCATCAATAAGCTTGCCGCCTATTCCCGCCTGGAAAACAAAGAGATTACCATGGATATTGCCAAAGAGGAATTACAGAACATTATTTCTCCGGATAAACCAAGAGAGATCACTCCTCAGCTGATCATTGAAGTTGTAGCGGAACATTTTAATCTGTCCATGGAACAAATGACCAGTAATGCCCGCGCAAAGAATATCGCCCGCCCGCGGCAGATTGCCATGTATCTCTGTAAGCAGATGACGACGGTTCCCTTAGAAGCGATTGGAAATCTCCTTGGAGGACGTGACCACTCAACCATTATTCATGGTGCCAATAAAATTGCCGAAGAATATGAAAAGGAAGAAGACCTCCGTCAGCAGATCGAAGCCATTAAAAAGAAAATCAGTCCGTCCTGATTTCGATGTTTATAACCTGTTGATGGGCCCTGAAATTTTAGAGGATAAGAAGTGTAAAATCTGTGGAAAGCAAAAATAAGATAAAATAAGATCATGTAAGAGGAAAAGAAGAGAAGTTATTTATCTACCCTTTATCCCAATCAGAAACACAGAATCTACACATGTTTTTCTGATTTATCCTTCCTTAGGATCCTTCATTTTAAGCCTTTTTCAGACCTTATCAACCATTCCACAGTCCTTAAGAATACTATTATTAAAAAAATTATATATATACTCTTTTTGCGAAAGGAGAAAGCGAATGAAAATCGTTTGCAGCCAAAGCGAGTTATTAAAGGCAGTTAATATTGTCTCCAAAGCTGTACCTACCAGAACAACCGTAACCATTCTGGAATGCATTAAAATTGATGCCAGAGAAGATGAAATTGTTCTGACTGCATCAGATACACAACTTAGTATTGAAACGAAGATCGAAGGACAGATTGAAGAACGGGGAATGGTTGCATTAAATGCAAAATTCTTTTCTGAAATCATAAGATCCTTGTCATCGAATGAGGTGACAATCGAATCCGATGATTCTTTTAAAACCAAGATTGTCTGTGGTAAGGCAAAATTTGAAACGATGGGAAGATCCGGGGAAGATTTTCCTACTCTTCCACTGGTTTCAGAGGAGCAGCCAATCATTATTTCTCAGATGATGCTTCGTGATGTGATTCAGCAGACCATTTTCTCCATTTCTGACAGCAATGATCAGAAACCGATGACGGGTGAGCAATTTAAGATCAAGGATAATCGTCTTCGGATCGAATCTCTGGATGGACATCGGATATCCATTCGAAATGTTCTCTTAAATGAGGATTTGAATCCGAACCCCTTCCAGTGTGATGTTGTTGTTTCCGGTAAGAGTCTGAATGAAATCTCGAAGATTCTGTCTGGCGGTGCAGACGACCAGGTCAAGATCTATATTTCCAAAGTTTCGGAAAATAGTATGAATGAGACCCGTTTTATCCGTTTTGACTTCGATCAGACAAAGGTGATCTCCACTCTTCTTCCGGGCGGTTATTACAATATCGATCAGATGGTTTCTTCGGAATATCAGACCAAGCTTCGGATCAATCGAAAGGAACTTTTGGATTGTATCAATCGTGCCAATCTTCTCTATACAATCGAAGGAAAGAAAGAACCCTTCGTGATTAATGTCACAGATGGACTGATGGAATTAAATATTCGTACCATGAATTCTTCTTTTGATGAAAAGATTGAAATTGAGAAGGAAGGTCTGGATATCAATATTGCCTTCAATCCGAAGTTTTTGAATGATGCTCTTCGTGTCATTGATGATGAGGAGGTTACCTTCTATTTCATCAATTCCAAGGCACCCTGCTCCATTAAGGATGATGAGGAGACTTATATCTATATCATTCTTCCGGTCAATCGTTAAATAGAAACCAATAGGGAGCATATCATGGAAAAAGTGACATTGAGAGAAGGAGATGACTTTATTCGCCTGGGCCAGGCCATGAAAAAGGCCGGATGCGTCGGTTCCGGCCTGGATGCAAAAATTATGATCCAGGATGGTCAGGTTCAGGTGAATGGAGATACAGAAACAAGACGAGGACGAAAGCTGGTCGAAGGGGATGTCTTTACCTTCGAAGATGAGAGCTATCAGGTTGTCAGAGAATGATCATAGAAGAAGTTGAAATGAAGGATTTCCGCAATTATCCTGCGCTTTCGATTCGTCCGGATCCGGGAATCAATATCTTCTATGGCAACAATGCTCAGGGAAAAACCAATTTTCTCGAAGCGGTCTATCTTTGCGGAACCAGTCGGTCACACCGCGGCAGTAAGGATCGGGAAATGATCCGTTTTGGTTGTGAAGAGGCTCATATTCGAACCGAAGTTTCAAAAAAAGGTCGGAAGGATCGGATCGATTTACATTTACGAAGAAATAAAACGAAGACCATCTTTGTCAATCGACTGCCCATCCATCGTGCCAGTGAACTGTTTGGTATTCTGAACCTGGTTTTCTTTTCGCCGGAAGATCTGGATATCATCAAAGAGGGTCCGGCTGAGAGGCGAAACTTCATGGATCGGGAACTTTGCCAGCTGGATCGGATCTATCTCGAAGATTTGAAGAACTATCATAAGGTCCTGGATCAGAGAAACAGACTGTTAAAGGATCTCTATACTCATCCTGATCTGGAAGGAACCCTGGATGTCTGGGACCAGCAGCTGGTTCATTATGGCAGCCGGATCATAGAGAGACGGCAGGATTTTTCCGATGAATTAAATGAGATCTCGCATGAGATCCACAGCGGCCTTACAAAAAAACAGGAAGACATGGAAGTCATTTATCAGCCAAGCTGTAAAGTTTCCGATTTTTCGGACTTGTTACGATCTGCCCGGGAAAAGGATATTCGTTTTGCTCAGACTTCCCTAGGGCCGCACCGGGACGACCTTTTGATCCGATCGAATGGAATTGAAATGCGAAAATTCGGTTCTCAGGGACAGAAGAGAACTTGTGCTCTTTCTCTGAAACTATCTGAGATTCGTTTGGTGGAAGAAATAATCAAGGATAAGCCGGTTCTTCTCATGGATGATGTTCTTTCGGAGTTAGATCAGAGCCGTCAGGATGATCTGCTTTCCGGTATAGGACATATACAGACATTCATTACCTGCACGGGTATGGAGGATTTCATTCGGCGTCAATTTCCGGTGAATAAAGTTTTCCATGTGACAGATGGAAAAATGGACAGATAGAAAGGGTTTTCTTTTATGGCAGAAAATAGAGAATACGGAGCAGATCAGATTCAGATTTTGGAAGGTCTGGAAGCTGTTCGAAAGCGTCCGGGTATGTATATCGGTTCTACTTCCGAGCGTGGTCTGCATCATCTTGTGTATGAAATCGTCGACAATTCTGTAGATGAGGCTTTGGCTGGTTATTGTACCCATATTCATGTGGAAATCAATCCGGATAATACCATTACGGTTACGGATGACGGACGTGGTATTCCAACCGGAATCAATAAAAAGGCCGGAATTCCGGCCGTTGAGGTTGTCTTTACCATTCTTCATGCCGGCGGTAAGTTCGGCGGTGGAGGATATAAAGTATCCGGAGGTCTTCATGGCGTAGGTGCTTCGGTTGTGAATGCACTCTCCGACTGGCTGGTCGTTCAGGTCAAGCGGGACGGCATCATATGGGAACAGCGATATGAGAAGGGGAAAACCATGTATCCTCTGAAACAGGTCGGCACCTATGATGATGGTCAGACTGGAACACGGGTTACATTTAAACCGGATGAAAGCATTTTCGAGACGACAGTTTATAATTACAATACGCTTCGTGTCCGCCTGAGAGAGACGGCTTTTCTGACCAAGGCCTTAAAAATCACTCTGACCGATCATAGAGAAGGCCAGGAAAGAGAAGAAGTATTCCATTACGAGGGTGGCATCGCAGAGTTTGTCACTTATTTGAATCGGAGCAAGCAGGCGCTTTATCCGGATGTGATTGTCTGCGAAGGGATCCGGGATGGAATCAAAGTCGAAGTTGCCATGCAGCATAACGATTCCTATGAGGAATCCTGCTATTCTTTTGTCAATAATGTGATTACGCCGGAAGGCGGCACTCATCTGACAGGTTTTCGTAATGCATTGACGAAGACAGTCAATCAATATGCCAGAGATCACGGTTTCTTGAAGGAAAATGAGGATGCCCTCTCCGGAGATGATATTCGTGAAGGTTTAACATCGATTATCAGTATCAAGATCGAAGAGCCTCAGTTTGAGGGACAGACCAAGCAGAAGCTGGGAAACAGCGAAGCCAGAGGAGCGGTTGAAAGCGTTGTTACAGAGCAGCTGGATCGTTTTTTGGAAGAGCATCCGGATGCGGCGAAAATAATCTGTGATAAATCTATTGATTCCAGAAGGGCAAGGGATGCGGCAAGAAAGGCCAGAGACCTGACCAGAAGAAAGTCTGCTTTGGATTCCTTCTCTCTTCCCGGAAAACTGGCCGACTGTACAGAAAAAGACAGAAGTAAATGTGAGATTTTCATCGTCGAGGGAGATTCCGCCGGCGGTTCAGCAAAGACGGCCAGAAGCCGGGCAACCCAGGCAATTCTGCCCCTCCGTGGTAAGATCTTGAATGTAGAAAAGGCAAGAGAAGACCGGATCTATGATAATGCCGAGATCCGTTCTATGATCACGGCATTTGGTACGGGAATCCATGATGACTTTGATATTTCGAAACTACGTTATGACAAAATCATCATCATGACGGATGCCGATGTCGATGGCGCTCATATTGCAACATTGATGCTGACTTTTCTTTATCGTTTTATGCCGGAATTGATCCGTCAGGGTCATGTTTATCTGGCAACGCCGCCCTTGTATAAGATCGAGCGGAACAAAAAGGTCTGGTATGCATATAGTGATGAACAGCTGAATCAGATCCTTAGTGAGATTGGAAGAGACCAGAATAATAAGATCCAGCGTTATAAGGGACTTGGAGAAATGGATGCAGACCAGCTCTGGGAGACAACGATGGATCCGCAAAGCCGAATTCTGAAACGTGTAAATATGGATGAGGATAATCCTTCTGATGTGGAGGTTACATTTTCCGTTCTGATGGGTGATCAGGTTGAGCCGAGGCGTGAGTTCATCGAGGAAAATGCGAGATATGTACAGAACCTGGATATCTAGGAGGAAGGGTTTTTAAATGGATGACAAGATTTTTGATCAGATTCGAGATGTCGATCTGAAAGAAACAATGGAGAGCTCTTATATTGATTATGCCATGAGTGTAATCGTATCCAGAGCACTTCCGGATGCCAGGGATGGATTGAAACCGGTACAGAGACGTGTTCTCTACTCCATGATCGAGTTGAATAACGGACCGGACAAGCCTCATCGTAAGAGTGCCCGTATTGTTGGTGATACCATGGGTAAATATCATCCGCATGGAGACTCTTCCATCTACGGAGCTCTGGTTAATATGGCTCAGGACTGGTCTACCCGTTATCCTCTGGTCGACGGACATGGAAATTTTGGATCGGTCGATGGAGATGGCGCAGCTGCCATGCGATATACCGAGGCCAGACTGAGTAAGATCTCCATGGCTCTTTTGAAGGACATCGATAAAGATACGGTTGATTTCATGCCGAACTTCGATGATACCGAAAAAGAACCGACGGTTCTGCCGGCTCGTTTTCCGAACCTTTTGGTAAATGGAGGAACTGGTATTGCGGTAGGTATGGCAACCAATATTCCTCCTCATAACTTAAGAGAAGTGATTGCAGCTTGTGTCCGTATGATCAATAACCGGGTCAATGAAGACCGGGAGACCTCAATTGAAGAATTAATGGAGGATATCAAGGGACCGGATTTCCCGACAGGGGGCATGATCCTCGGTCATTCCGGAATCGAACAGGCCTATAAAACCGGACGTGGTAAGATCCGTGTTCGTGCGGTTACAGATATTGAGCCGATGGAAAACGGCAAGCACAGAATTGTTGTAACCGAACTCCCCTATGCTGTAAATAAGGCACGTTTGATTAAGAATATTGCGGATCTCGTTAAGGAAAAGAAACTGGATGGAATTACAGACTTAAGAGATGAGTCATCCAGAGAAGGAATGCGGATCAGCATTGAACTCCGTCGGGATGTCAATCCCAATATTATGCTGAATAAGCTTTTTAAGCATACCCAGCTTCAGGATACCTTCGGTGTCATCATGTTGGCGCTTGTCAATAACGAGCCGAAGATCCTGACTCTGAAGGATGTTTTAAATGTCTATCTCAAGCACCAGGAAGATGTCGTTACAAGACGGACTCGTTATGATTTAAATAAAAAGGAAGACCGGGCCCATATTCTGCAGGGATTATTGATTGCACTGGATCATATCGATGAAGTGATCTCTATTATCCGTGCATCCGAGACGGTACAGATTGCAAAGAATGAACTCATGAAACGGTTTGGACTGTCAGATGCACAGTCGCAGGCTATCGTTGATATGCGTCTTCGTGCTCTGACCGGTTTGGAAAGAAGCAAAATCGAGGGCGAATACCAGCAACTTTTGAAGGAAATTGCGGAATTGAAGGAAATTCTGGCAGATCATAACAAACTTCTGATCGTCATTCGGGATGAAATTCAGGAGATTGCAGATAAATATGGTGATGATCGCCGTACCAGCATCGGATTCGACGAGGATGAAATTTCCATGGAGGATCTGATCCCGGATAAGAATACGATCATTACCTTTACCAAGGTCGGCTATATCAAGCGAATGAGACCGGATAATTTCAAGGCTCAGCATAGAGGCGGTAAGGGAATCAAGGGAATGGAAACCTTGGACGATGACTATATCGTTGAAATGATGATGACAACAACGCATCATAATATTCTCTTCTTCACCAATCTGGGCAGAGTTTATCGTTTGAAGGCATATGAGATTCCGGAAGCATCCAGAACTGCAAAGGGAACAGCAATTGTCAATCTCCTCCAGCTCATGCCGGATGAGAGGATCACATCTATGATCTCAATGAAAGAAATGGATGATACTTCCTACCTCTTCATGGCAACGAAGTCCGGAATTGTAAAGAGAACCAGACTGTCAGAGTATCAGAATATTCGGAAATCCGGTCTGATGGCCATCCGTCTGAGAGATGACGACCTATTGATCGGTGTTAAGAAGACTTCCGGTTCGGATGAAATCATGCTCTTTACCAAATATGGGATGAGTATTCGTTTCAACGAAGACGATGTCCGGACCACAGGAAGAGATTCCATGGGTGTGATCGGTATGTCTCTGACGCCGGGAGACGATGTGATCGATATGCAGTTGGCAAAAGATGGGGAATCTCTGATGATCGTTTCCGCCAAGGGCATTGGTAAATGTACTTTGATTTCGGAGTTCCCGACCCAGCATAGAGGAGGCAAGGGAGTCAAGTGCTATAAGCTTATGGAGAAGACAGGAAATCTGGTTGGTGTCAAGGCAGTCAATAAAGATGACGAAATGATGCTGATCACGACAGAGGGTACTGTCATCCAGATCAAAGTTGTAGATACAGCTCTTTCCGGCAGAATTACTTCCGGTGTGAAACTGATCAATCTGGATCCGGATGTTTTCGTAGCTTCCATGGCTAAGGTCCGTCAGGATACCAATATGGATATTGATGCATCGGACTCTGAGGAGGAAGAAGACTTAAAGTTGGATAGGGATATGGATGCAGTTGATTCTGATGATTTCGATGATGATACGGAATCAGAGAATGATGACAATTGATCGTTTTTCATTTACAGGGATCCGATGGATCCCTGTATTTTTCTTCCAGGGGATCTATATAAAATCCAAATGTGCTCTAGAACTATTCCAGGAAAAAAGGCTTAGATTTTTAAGAAATTAAGAAAAAAGGAAGAGGAAAAGGAAATGAGAGAACTTAATACAGATCTGATCCGGGACCAGATTGCTTCCATGTGCATGGAAGCAAATTACTCCTTATCGGATGACATGCTGATGAAGTTAGACCAGGCAGAGAAAATGGAGGAATCCGAACTCGGACAGAAAATCCTATCGGATTTGAAAAAAAATCTGGAAATTGCATCGAATGACCAGATTCCAATCTGTCAGGATACCGGCATGGCGGTTGTCTTTCTTGAGATCGGTCAGGATCTGCATCTGACCGGGGAATATTTGGAAGATGCAGTCAATGAAGGGGTTCGACGGGGTTATGTCGGCGGTTATCTGAGAAAATCGGTTGTTATGGATCCCATCGAACGGCTAAACACGAATGACAATACACCGGCCATTCTTCATACCAAAATCGTCAAGGGAGACAAGGTGAAAATCACAGTCGCCCCCAAGGGATTCGGATCAGAAAATATGTCTCGAATTTTTATGCTGAAACCGGCTGAAGGCTTGGATGGTGTGAAAAATGCTATTCTTACGGCAGTCAAGGACGCCGGTCCTAATGCCTGTCCCCCTATGGTCGTCGGCGTTGGAATCGGAGGCGATTTTGAGAAAGCAGCGGAAATGGCAAAAGAAGCCTTAACCAGAGAAGAAGAGCCATTAAAGCAGAAAAAGTGGGTCAAAGAGCTGGAAAAGGAAATGCTTCAAAGAATAAATGATCTCGGTATCGGACCGGCCGGACTCGGAGGCAGGATTACAGCATTGGCTGTGCATGTGAATACCTATCCGACTCATATTGCAGGCCTTCCTGTGGCAGTCAATATCTGCTGTCATGTCAATCGTCACGTAAGTCGGATTCTCTAATGAGGATCGTTCAAAGATGAGTGGAAATCATACAGAAGAGATAAGGAGCCTGTCATGGAAAAGCATTTGACACTGCCAATCACAGATGAAATAGCGGATTCTCTCCGGATCGGTGACTATGTCTATTTGTCAGGAGAAGTGTATGTTGCAAGAGATGCCGCACATAAGCGCTTTATGGAATGCCTGGAGGAAGGACGAAAACTTCCCTTTGAACCCCAAGGTGCTACCATTTATTATATGGGCCCGTCTCCGGCCAGGGAGGGCAGAGTGATCGGATCAGCGGGTCCGACAACGGCCAGTCGTATGGATAAATATACACCAAGCCTTTTGAAGTTAGGCGTAAAGGCAATGATTGGAAAAGGAAAGCGTTCGAAAGAAGTACTCGAAGCAATCAAAGAAAACCATTGCGTCTATTTTGCTGCAATTGGAGGAGAAGGAGCCCTTCTATCCCAAAAAATTATAAGCTCCGAAGTGATTGCATATGAGGATCTGGGAGCAGAGGCTGTTCGAAAGATTAAAATCAAAGATTTTCCGGTCATTGTAGTCAATGATGATCATGGCGGAAACCTCTATGAGGAAGCACCGAAAAAATACAGAAATAAAAGTTATGAATAAAAGACAGAAGATATTGTTTGACAAAGAATCAATACTTTGTTAGAATATCACTTGCGTTATCGAGAAATCGGTAGGCAATACGGAGAAGTACTCAAGAGGCCGAAGAGGTGCCCCTGCTAAGGGTATAGGTCGGGAAACCGGCGCGAGGGTTCAAATCCCTCCTTCTCCGTTTGATAAAAAAGATGTTTCAAACATCTTTTTTATTTTTCTCAAAAAAACGCTTGACAACATTCTATGAAAATTATATGATATAGAAGTTGTCGCCGAGAGCGGCAATGAGAACAGCTCTTTGATAACTGAACAATGAAACAACCTTGAAAGATTCTAAACGAGAGAATTTTTTAAAGAACGCGTTATGGAGACATAACAAACCTAAAAGCAGTAAAGCGAAGGAAACGAATGACAGACTAGCGCATTCGAGACCAGAAAATCAAACTTTTAACATGAGAGTT
>NZ_JBJYZD010000013.1:0-63924 GCF_046263795.1 Porcibacter vitabionis
GTAAGGCATGGAGCTGACTGTTACTAATCGATCGAAGGCTTGATCAAGAAGGTTTACGACAGTAAGTTGGAAGGACAATCTTTTCCCGTTTGATCCGAAGGGTTAAACGGGGTCTCAATCCTGACGGATTGAAACCAGTCTCGATTCCTTTGGAATCGAGACAAGAGTCACGATTCTTCGAAATCGTGACAAGCTATATGAAGTTTTGAAGGAACGATAAACCAAGAATTGGCCCGATGGTTCAGCTGGTTAGAACGCCGCCCTGTCACGGCGGAGGTCGAGGGTTCGAGTCCCTCTCGGGTCGTCTTATTGAATAATAAGAGCTTGGGATCTTAGCTCAGCTGGGAGAGCATCTGCCTTACAAGCAGAGGGTCATAGGTTCGAGCCCTATAGGTCCCATTTATTCAATAAGCCGATGTGGCTCAATTGGCAGAGCAGCTGATTTGTAATCAGCAGGTTATCGGTTCGAGTCCGATCATCGGCTTCATATGGTATGGGTGGTTTCCCGAGCGGCCAAAGGGGACAGACTGTAAATCTGCTGCTTTATGCTTCGGTGGTTCGAATCCACCACCACCCATTCGATAAACTTTCTGTTTATCACAAATTTCATATTGACGCGGGGTGGAGCAGTCTGGAAGCTCGTCGGGCTCATAACCCGAAGGTCACAGGTTCAAATCCTGTCCCCGCTACTGATCTGATTTACTTCAGATCGAAATGCCCAGATAGCTCAGTCGGTAGAGCAGCGGACTGAAAATCCGCGTGTCGCTGGTTCGATTCCGGCTCTGGGCATTTCTTTTTTTTGCCTTTTTTTCAGACAAATGGCCATTATTGTACATTGCTTAGAATATTTGCTTCATATATTATAAAGTGGTTAAAAGGTGAAAGAAAACAAATGTTTTTTTAGGAGGAATAGAATGGCAATCAAAGATCTTTCCCATGCAGCAGAGCGTCAGGCATTTTCTGTTGCAATTGATGGATTTCTGAAGCATCTGAATAAAAAGGATGAAAACGGACGTACAGAGACCTATCTGAAACTTGTAGATGTAGCAGGTAAGTTCTGGGGCAAGGGTGCAAATAAGGAAAAGCTTGAGGCAGTCAAAAAATACATTTCCAATCCGGAAAACCGTTGGGTCAAGTTTATTAACCGTGTCATTGATGAGACGGATCCTCATTACGCAAAGACAATGCTCTTAAACCTCGGATATGAGGCATTCTTCCGTGGAACCAAGACCATTCGTGCCAATCGTGAGAAATATGACTGTAATATTCCCTGGTTGATCCTTTTTGATCCGACAGACGCCTGCAACATGCATTGTGTTGGATGCTGGTCCGGTACCTATGGCCGTAAGCACAATCTGACCTTCGAAGAGATGGATAAGATCGTAACGGAAGGTAAGGAACTTGGTGCATATCTCTATATGATGACCGGCGGTGAGCCGATGGTTCGTAAGAACGATATCTTCAAGCTTGCAGAAAAGCATAGTGACTGTTTCTTCGGTCTCTATTCCAATTCGACCATGATCGATGAGGAGGTCTGCAAGAAGGTTCGTGATCTTGGTAATATCACCTTCATGCTTTCCATTGAGGGTACACCGGATACCAATGATGCCCGTCGTGGAAGCGGTCATTACGAAAAGGTCCTGAAGGCAATGGATCTTCTGAAGAAGTATGGAATTGTTTTCGGTACCTCGATCTGTTATACCAGCCAGAACATCGAAGCTGTCACCGACGAGAAGTTCATCCGCTTCATCGCAGATAAGGGCGCTCGTTTCGGTTTCTTCTTCCACTACATGCCGGTTGGTAAGAATGCTGTACCTTCTCTTATGCCGACACCTCAGCAGCGTAAGGAAATTATTGAAAGGATCCGCTACTTCCGTTCCGACAAGTGTGATATCGGATTCTTCCCGATGGACTTCCAGAACGATGGAGAGTACGTTGGAGGATGTATTGCCGGAGGCCGTAACTACTTCCATATCAATGCAAACGGTGATGCAGAGCCTTGTGTATTCATTCACTTCTCTGATACGAATATCCATGACAATAGCATTCTTGAGATGCTGCAGAGCCCGCTCTTCAAGAAGTATCATGAAGGCCAGCCTTTCAACCGGAATCAGCTTCGTCCTTGTCCGATGCTTGAGAATCCTGACCTTCTTCGTGAAATGGTCGATGAGACAGGCGCTCATGGCACCAATGCAGAGTCGGAAGAGACAGCAGATGAGCTTTGCTCAAAGTGTGATGATTACGCGAAGAACTGGGCTCCGGTAGCCGAGGAGATCTGGGCCAGCCAGAAGCATAGTCGTCCGGCCTATGAGAACTATACCAAGCTTCACAGAGAGCATCCGGAACTTGCTGCTTTCGAGAAACCGGCAGAAAGCCAGGCAGCAGGAAATCAGCAGTAATCTTTCATTCATAGATTCTAAAGATCATCAAAAAAGAGTGGCAAAATTACCTTTTGCCACTCTTTTCTTCTGTTAAAATAAAACCAGGAAAGGACTGATTTCGTGGCTCCTTCGTCAATAGCAGTTTGAGGAAGGAGCCTGCCTTAAATCAGTCTTTCCCCGGTTTTTTGTATTGAGGGAGAAAAAGAGGATTGACCATGCATGGAATGAGAGATCTGGAATGGGAGAAAATGAAAAATTTTCTTTCCAATGAGAATCAGAAAATAGCTGTCATTTACGGAAGACCGGGGACAGGGCTTTCTCAACTGATAAAGGAAATCAGAGCGCTTGTGCCCTGCCTCTATTTTCCGGCCTACCCCGGTACACAGGACATGGAACTTAAGCTCTTTGGGGAATCGATCGGCATCTCGAAAGATCAAAGAGATTCTTCGGAAATGGAGAGCCAAACGGCAGTTAAGCTTACGGATATTTTGGACTGGATCGGCGAACAGGCCAGGGATCATGGACATGACCGGCCAATCATCCTTCTGATCTCTAACTATAAGAATTTCATAAATGCATCCTTTGACAATGATGGGACGCTCTGTCACTATGTCAGAGATCTCTGGAAAGACCTTCCAATCAAGGTGATCATTGCGGACGATTCTATCCTGACCATGCAAAGGAATTTCTTCAGTCCCACAAGTTTATGGCGAAATATAGACCCAGTCGAAATTTCTCTCAGCCCCCTGACTTTTCGTGATATCGCTCCCTTTCTGAAAGGATATTCCTGGCGGGATGCAATTTTACTGTATGGCATGATCGGAGGACT
The DNA here is from genome assembly GCF_046263795.1 of Porcibacter vitabionis. Lineage (NCBI taxonomy): Bacteria > Bacillati > Bacillota > Clostridia > Lachnospirales > Lachnospiraceae > Porcibacter > Porcibacter vitabionis. The sequence continues at coordinate 3,211 of NZ_JBJYZD010000013.1, forward strand.
CCCGGATGTATTCAGGGAAATCTGCCGGGAAAAAGGATTATCGGATCAGAAAATGGGGGTGCCGATCCTTTCCGGAACAGACGGGCCGTCAATCATGAAAGTCCTGTTTGATCCCTGGGAAAGAAAATCCTATCATCCGGAAATGGTTCTGAAAGAGGAGGTTCGTGAACCTGGCTTTTACAATCGACTGATGACCGCTTTGGCGTCCGGGCATCAACGGGTTGGGGAACTTTCACTGGATACGGGGAAAAACAAAGATATCGTCGCCCCCTACCTCAATAACCTGGTCCGGCTGGGACTCGTGGATAAGGATCGGCCGATCACTGAAAAGGGGAACCAGAGAAAGTCCAGATATTCTATTACAAACACGATGGATCTCTTTTATTATCGTTATCTGGCGCCTCATTATGATCTGCTTTGCAAGGGAGAATTTCAGAAAATCTGGAAAGAAGTCATACTTCCGGATCGGTCTGCATTTGAAAAAATCGTATTTGAAAAGATCGCAGGTCAGTATTTGCTGTGCGATCAGAGGAATGATCTGCCCTTTCAGATCGAGGAGCTCGGAAGCTGGTGGGAGTATGCCAGAAAGGGAAAAAGAAAGTTTGATCGAGTGGGCTTTGATTTGATCGGGAGAGGTTCTTGGCAAGGTCGAGCCATGCAGGCTTTCTGCCGGATCAATTATGATAAGAGGCCGGTCGATGTAAGTGAAATCAAAGACCTGATCGCTCTTTCCAGAAAACTGGCCAAGGGAGGAAAGAAGTTCTATCTGATTTTTTCTCGCGCAGGCTTTGAGCAGAATGCGGAAACGGTAGCCAAGGCGATACCGGAGATCATTTTCCTTTCCATTCCTGAACTCATTGAAGAGGGGATCAAAAGTGACTGATATGGGAAAGAAGGTATTTTTCTTCTGGTCATCTTATTGAAACAAAAAATAAAAAAACCACTTTACAAAGATATCGCTATAGTGTACTATACATCTAGTGCACTAATACAGTAATAGTAACAGGAGGCAGAATGGATTTTACAAACGATAAGCCGATCTATCTCCAGGTGATAGAGGACATCACGTCACGGATCGTCTCGGGCGAAATTAACGCAGGCGACAAGCTCCCATCCTCCAGGGAACTTGCCTTATACTACCGGATCAACCCCAATACGGCCTCACGGGTTTACGCAGAATTGGACCGAAGAGGACTGGTATATACCAAGCGGGGAATCGGGACTTTTGTCCGGGAAGGCAATCTTTCGGAACTGAAAGGTGAGAAAGTAAGAAAGGCGATGGAGGCTTTTATTGAGACAATGACAGGCCTCGGACTGAATGATGAAGAAATCGAAGAAGAGCTGTCGGTTTACCTTAAGAAAAGAAAGGATCTGAAATGAAGATACAGTGTGAGGGACTTACCAAGAAGTACTTTACCAAAACAGCTGTTGACCATGTAAATATGGAATTGTCCGGCGGACATATTTACGCACTGCTCGGGCCGAATGGCTCCGGAAAATCAACTTTGATGAAACTTATGTCCGGCCTGGTAAAGAAAACAGTGGGTTCGATTCGAATCGATGGAAGAGAGTTTAACTGCAAGGCCAGGGAGGATATTTCTTATACGCCGACGGAGCCATTCTTCTACAGCTATATGAGAATCCGTGATGTCGGATCCTATTACGATGATTTCTATCAGGATTTTGATCTTGAGAGATTTGATCATCTGATGGATGCGATGGATCTTACACCGGATATGAAGGTTCGATCCCTGTCCTCCGGTATGCTTGCCAAAGTGAAGATCGCAACTGCTATGGCCAGACGGTCAAAGTTGATCCTTCTGGATGAACCCTTTAATGGAATTGACCTTCTTTCAAGAGATGCCCTGGCCCATATCATCATCGGAGAATTGGATGAGCATTCTTCTCTGGTGATCTCATCCCATATGGTAGAGGAGCTGGAAAGTATCGTAGATACGGCCATTTTTATGAAGGACGGCCGGATCGAAGAAATGCGCGATGTAGAAGAACTCCGCATGAATGAGAACAAGTCGATCGCAGATAAATATCGTGAAATCTATAGTGAGGTGTGACATGGCAAGAATAATGAAATATGAATTGATCAAAAACAGATTCCGTTATCTGATCATGATTTCAGTACTGGTCTTGGCGGAAGCAGGCTTTTTGATTGCCAATGCAATCAATTTTAAGATGGGAATCGCGATGAGCTTAGTTCTCTTCCTTGCAGCCTGGGGCACCTTGTTTATCGTTATTATAGAAGGGATTGCAATGTATAACCGGGACCTGAGAGAAAAGTCCGGTTATATGGTTTTCATGACACCCCTTCCGGCCTGGCAGATCCTTTTAGGGAAAATCCTTGTGATCCTTCTGGTTGGAAGCTGCCTTTTCCTTGGATACAGTCTTCTGGGCTTCCTTGATCTCCATCTTCTGGCCCAGTCGATGATCAAGGCAGATATTGCTCCCGGTGCAGTATTTGCTGCATCTTTCCTGGATTCCTTGTATGGAATGAATGGTCTTATGGTTCTTCTTCGCTCTTTGGGATCTTTACTTCGCTTTGTTGTCTTCTTTGTATGTCTTGCCTATTTGTCCTCAACGGTCAGTGCCTCTCTTTTACGCGGGAAAAAAGGAGAGAAGGCCATAAGTTTCATTCTATTTGTCGGTCTGGTTATTCTTGTTACTGTCCTTACTACGAAAGTGGCCGGATCATATGGCATCTCAATCGGCATGCGTGAGAAGACAGGCGTTTACATCGAAAATGCGGAGACTGCAATGCAGGCCATCCTTGCTTCTATCATCTTCCTGGGTAGTGCCTTTCTTTCCTTCCTTGCTTCATCCTATCTCCTGGATCAGAAGGTAGATATCTGAGAAACAGAGATTCGTTTTCATTATTTTAAGGATACAAAAGCCGCTTTTTCGTGGGAATATGATCTGAATAGGCCACGGAGCTTCTGTATAGGAGATCCGTGGTCTTTATTTTGCCGAAAAAACAAGCCAGGTTTAGAAAAAGCTCTTGACAGAAGATAACTGTAATAGTACAACTAGTACAGATGCAATAAAGAGAGAAAGAAAAGAACCGGTAAAACAAAAGAACCGGTAAAACATAAGAAATCTTAAGGTCCTCTTAAAGCTGCATTAAGACCTGTATTGTATAACAATAGGGCAAATCGGGGAACAAGGAGAAAACATGGCTTACAACACGAATGTATATTTTTTGTTTTTAATATTCATAGCAGTTATTTATATGCTGACGCCAAAGAAGTATCGTTATCTGACCTTACTTGGCGGAAGCCTTATATTTGCCTGGTCCTTCAGTAAGATCCTGATCAGCTGGACCCTTCTGGCAGGCATCATTGCATGGCTGGGAGGCCTCTTCATAGAAAAGGGTCTGGAAAATGAGAAGGGCAAAAAAAACGAGGAAAAGAAGAGGGCAAAGAAACGGACCAAAGCAGTGCTTCTTCTTTCCGTCATTTCCCTGGTTGTGATCCTGGCCGGATTGAAATATACGAATTTCGTTGTGACAGAGATCATGAAGGCATTCGGCAGCGAAAATCTGGCCCTTTCTGCCAGACTTCGAAAGATCGCGGGTCCGATCGGAATTTCCTTTTATACACTTCAGGCTCTGAGTTATCTCCTGGATGTCTATTGGAAGAGAGAAAAGGCTGAGAGAAATCCGGGTAAGGTCCTTCTCTTTCTTATGTTCTTCCCGACTTTGATGGAAGGACCGATTGCCCGCTGGGGCGATGTGAAGAATACCCTCTTCGAGGGGAATCCGATCACCTTGGATACGGTCTCTTCCGGTGCGATACGGATCGGTCTGGGCCTTTTCAAGCGGATGATCATTTCCGACCGTCTTAATGTGATGGTGATCCGGCTCTACAATCCCAGCCTGCACCTGGATGGTGCTATGATCCTTCTGACTGCTGTGATCACAACGGTTCAGCTATATATGGAATTCTCCGGGACGATCGACATCGTCATTGGTTCGGCTAAGGTGTTCGGTATCGATCTGCCGGAAAACTTCAGACAGCCTTTCTTTGCACAGAGCGCTGCAGAGTTCTGGCGCAGATGGCATATTTCCCTGGGCACCTGGTTTAAGAATTATATTTTCTATCCGGTCTCCACATCGAAATTGATGAAAAAATGGGGAAAGTTCGGGAGAAAACATTGTGGAAAATATCTGACCAATGTAGTGACTTCTGCCATTGCCCTCTTTCCGGTCTGGATGCTGAACGGCCTCTGGCATGGCCCCAAATGGCCTTATATTATTTATGGCGTCTACTATTTTGTGATCCTTCTCTTGGAAGTCGTTCTGAAGCCTGTGGGTGAGAAAATGAATCAGGCCATCGGAATGGCAGAGGACGGGAAAGCACTCAGAGTCATAAGAACGGTGAGGACCTGGCTGATTATTATTTTCGGTGAGATGCTTTTTCGGGCAGACACCTTCGGCCAGTTCTTACGGATGATGCGCTCGCTCTTCCATTTTCCCGGAAGAGGACTTGCCTTTTCCATCAGCACGAGCTGGCTTGGTTTGGAATTTGGCGACCTGATCGTCGCAGGACTCGGATGCATTGTGATCTTCTATCTGGATTATCTGATGGAGAAGGATCCGTGCGTTTTAACGAAGATTCAGGATCTGCCGAGATACAAGCGATGGAGTGTTTATTATACGGTCATATTTACGATCGTTATTTTCGGAGCTTATGGAGCCGGTTACACCCCGGCAGATCTGATCTATGCCGGATTCTAGGGGGATGCTATGAGTGATATGAAAAAGAAAAGAAGACAAGCAGCTTTATTTCTCCTGATCTTATTCCTGGTACTATTTCTGCCCGGAAGGATCCTTACACCAAAGATCATGAATCAGTTGGATCTGTCCAGTGGAAGAAACGGTGTGATTCCGAAGATCCTTTCGGAGCCGCAGGATTCGATCGATCTTCTGGTGATCGGAGACAGCGAGAGTTATACCTCGATCGATCCGAGACTGTTGAAAAAAGAATATGGCATTCGAACCTATGCAGCAGGTCAGGCAGGTGCAACGATCGGAGAATCCTATGAAATTCTGGAGAAGTGTCTGACACGGCAGAGGCCGGCGATCATCCTGTATGAAAGTAACAGTCTCTTTCGGACCCAGCCGGATCCGAGAAATGCCGGGTCCATCGTGACCAAAGTCATGGAAAAGGCCTTTCCCCTGATCAAGTATCATAGTGCCTGGAAGTCGCCCTTCATTGCAAAATACGTTAAGACCTACAAGGGATTTCGCATCGATGACAGGATCAAGCCTTACAAGGGTGGGAATTACATGGAAAAGGGTCCGGACCTGAATCAGGATGCTGTGATCGGCGAGTCCAATATCTATTATTTGAATAAAATGAAGACCTTAGCCGAGGCAAACGGCGCCAGGTTTATGATGTATTCTGCACCATCGCCTAAAAACTACGACTATAGCAAGCATATAGCCCTGACGAAGCTTGCGAAAAAAGAGAACATCGCATATGTGGATATGAATGTCCATAACAAGCAATTGAAAATGGACTGGAGCCGGGATACCAGAGATAAGGGAGACCATCTGAATGTTTACGGCGCCAGAAGAGCGACAGTATTCATGGCTTCCTATCTGGAGAACAATCAGTTCCTGGATGAAATACAGACCAATCGGATCGCGAACCATTCCATCTATGATAAGAAGACGGATAAAATCGCAGAAAAGACAGATCAGGTCAAAGTCACGGGAAAGAAGCCCAGTGAATTGGTGAAAATTGAGATCCTGGGGAAATAGAAATAAGAAGCAGAAGGTAAAATAAGACTTAAGAAAAGAGACTTTTATGTCAGAAGCAAGGACCGTTTTGGATGCCCTGGAAAAAACAGGGGATTTATATCAGAATAAGATTGCAGTCAAGGATCCGGAAGGAATCCTTACCTGGGCAGAATTGATCGAGAAGGCAAAAAAGGCCGGCAGAGTGATAGCAGCGGCCGTAAAGGAGAAACCTGGATATCCGGTGGCCATCCTTTCGGATAAGAGCAGATCTTGTCTTACGGCTATGACCGGAGTGATCTATGCCGGAGGATTTTATCTCGTGATCAATCCGGAACAGCCGGCAAAACGAATGGAAAAGATCCTCGAGGTGGCAAGTCCGAAAATCGTGATCTGCCAGTCGAAATACAGGAAGACATTAGAAGAAACCGGCTGGCAGGGCCCTGTCTACGATTTGGATCGTCTGGCTCTGGGGGATGTTCTCTATCCGGATTCTTCAAAGAGGGCAGAGGAGGATCAGAAGGTTTCGGACCTGATGACAGGACAGACGGACTACCCCCTGGCAAGCCGGGAGACCATGGCAGAAATTCGAAAGGAATTGAATCGGGAAAGCCCCCTCTATGGAATCTTCACTTCCGGCTCCACGGGAACGCCAAAATGTGTTCTGGTAAGCCATGGCGCTGTTATCGATTTTATCGGCCACTTTTCTAAGATCTTCGGCTTTCAGTCAGATGATGTCATTGCCTCCCAGGCTCCTTTTGATTTTGATGTATCGATCAAGGATATCTTTACGGCCTTCTTTACCGGCGGAATGCTGCTTTTGATTCCGAGAGAGTATTTTTCCACACCAAAGACCCTGATGGACTATCTCTGTGATAATCATGTGACCAATCTGACCTGGGCTGTATCGGCTCTGTGTATTATCTCCGGTTTCAACTGCTTTTCCTATCGGGTGCCAAAAGATCTTAGGAGAGTCATGTTCTCCGGCGAAATCATGCCGATCAAACAGTTAAATATCTGGATGGATCATGTAACAAATGCTCGTTTTGTCAATCTCTACGGTCCGTCAGAGATTACCTGTAACTGTACTTATTATGAGGTGAAAAGGCGCTTTCAAAAGGATGAGAAGCTGCCTTTGGGGCAGGTATTCCCGGGGAGGACGCTGCTTCTTCTCGATTCGGAGGGCCATGTGATCGAGAAAGCTGATACAGCCGGTGAGATCTGCGTCATGGGTGAGTCTCTGGCGATCGGCTATTACCATAATCCTGAAGAGACAGAGAAACACTTCGTGAAATATGGACCGGATCAGAGAAGGATGTACAAAACCGGAGATATGGCCTATCTGTCGAAGGATGGAGAGATGTATTTCGCCGGCAGAAAAGATTTTCAGATCAAGCATATGGGCCATAGGATCGAGCTGGAAGAAATTGAAAGAAGCATTGATTCTGTCGATGGCGTGGAGAGAAGCCTCTGCTCCTTCGACGCAAAGAAAAACCGGATCTATCTCTATTACAAGGGGACCATCGATAAGACCACCCTGCACCGGCAGATCAAGGAAAGTCTGCCACTCTACATGGTTCCCAATAAATTCTTCCATGTCAGAGAGTTTGCCTTGAATAAAAACGGGAAGATCGATCGAAAGGCCCTTCCGGACCTGGAGATGATAGAGGATGACAGAATCAGGGTTTCGGAGGTGACAGGATGAATGACAAAGCATTTTTGATTGAGGCAGCGAATCGCTTCAAAAGCCCCTGCTATGTCTTTGATACAGACACCTTCTTGAATCGTGCCAGATCTTTCATAGATATATTCGGAGATCAGATCCGGGTGAACTTTTGTATGAAGGCCAATCCCTTCCTGATTCAGGCAAGCCTTGCATTTACAGACCGGATCGAAGTGTGTTCTTTCGGGGAGTATCGGTTAACAAAAGAGTCCGGAATCCCGGCGGAAAAGCTTCTGATCTCCGGAGTCCTGAAAAAGGAAGAGGAGATCGACTCTATTGTGAAGGATTGCCAGGATCGGGCCTTGTATACGGCAGAGTCCATCGATCAGCTGAAGTATCTTTCAAAAGCGGCCGGGAAGTATGGCCTGGTCCTGAATGTTTATTTGAGGCTGACCTCCGGGAATCAGTTCGGAATGGATGAGGAGACCATACTTTCTGTCCTGAAGGGATTTGGTTCTTATTCCGGTCTCCATTTCTATGGTCTGCATTTCTTCTCGGGGACCCAGAAACATAAGATCCGGGCTCACGAGAAAGAGATCCGCCGCCTGGATGATTTCATCCAGAGGATCGAAGAAGAAACGAATCAGTGGGTCAGTCATCTGGAATATGGGACCGGTTTTGGCGTCCCTTATTTTACGGACCAGACAGAGGATGCAACGTCGGAGAAATTTCTGGAGGAATTTGCCTCTCTTTTAAGGGGGATGAACTACCGGGGGCAGATCTCCCTGGAGATGGGCCGGGCCCTGGCCTTTGACTCCGGTTTTTATCTTACGACGATCTGTGAAATGAAGACCAATGGCGAAAAGACATATGTCATTACAGACGGAGGCATCCATCAGATCAATTATGACGGCCAGCTCAGAGGAATGTATACGCCAATCATGGACAGGATCCGGGAAGGAGAGATCGAAGAGATCGACCCGAATGGAGGAAAGTCTTATGTCATCTGCGGATCCTTGTGTACCGTAAATGATGTCCTGGTTTCAAAGCTTATGAGCCGGGAGCTTATGACCGGTGATGTCCTGGTCTTCGAGCGGGCAGGGGCATATTCCTTCTATGAAGGCATGCAGTTATTCTTAAGCCATGAACTGCCGGCAGTGGTTCTTTATAATAAAAAAGATGGTTTAAGACTTGTCCGGCCAAGGATGGACAGTTTCCGGTTCAATATGGAACAAAAGTAAGACCAGAGACCAAAGATTTTCTGGCGGAACAAAAGTAAGACCAGGGACCAAAGATTTTCTGCCGGAACAAAAGTATAATAGAAAAGCCAGTTAACAAAATTCGTGGGAAAGTATAGAAGCAGAAAGGAAGAAAACCATGAGAGAAAAAATTCTGGAAATCTTAAACGACATTGATGACAGTGTAGATTATTTGAATGAGAAGAGCCTGATCGGAGATCACATTCTGGATTCCTTCGGCATCATTAATCTGGTTGGCGAGTTGGAGGAAGAATTCGACATCTCGATCGGGCCGGAGGAAATGATCCAGGAGAACTTTGATTCGGTAGATGATATCGAAGCCATGGTAGAACGTCTGGCAGAGGAAGGGTGAAAAAGGCCGATCAGGAGCATAAACGAAGGAGCAGAAAAAATTTCTCATAAGTTTATGCAGCGGCCCGGAGGAAAGATATGGCAGAAGAAACCATTCTGATCGCAGAAGATGACGAGGATATCGTAAGCATTTTAACTTTATATCTGGAGAATGCCGGCTATCAGGTCATTGCTGCTTTTGATGGCAGGCAGGCTTTAGAGGTTGTACAGACCAATAAAATTGATCTCTGTTTATTTGACATTATGATGCCGAAAATGAATGGCTATGACCTGATCCGTGAGGTCCGGAAGTCCTATTGCATGCCCATCATCATTATTTCTGCCAAGGACAAGGACAGCGATAAGATCCTCGGACTGGACATCGGAGCAGATGACTATATTCTGAAGCCTTTCAATCCTCTGGAAGTTGTCGCCAGAGTCCGGGCCGGATTGAGACGGTATTACAAGTTGAATCCGGCTGCAACGGACGAAGACAGCAATATTCTAAGATTCGGAGAGCTCACGATGGACACCGGAAGGATGACACTCTATAAAGGGGACCGGGAGATCAAGGTTACCCCGACCGAGATCAAACTTCTGATGATGCTGATGAGAAATCCGGGCCGTGTTTATACCAAGGCACAGCTCTATGAGAACCTGAGTGGCGAAAGTTACCTTTCAGATGATAATACGATCATGGTTCATATTTCAAATCTCAGGAATAAGATCGAGGAAGATCCGAGAAATCCCCGCTATCTGATCACTGTTCGCGGACTGGGTTATAAGTTCGGAAATAGCTGAGGAAATACAGATGACAATGAGACAGAAGAAAACACAGTCCATCTTTTTTTATCTCATGAAGAATCTTGCAATAGGCCTTCTTGCCATTCTGGCGGGGGGCTTCTTTGTTTTTGCATTCATTCTATGGGATTTTTTCGGCCTTTTTTCAGTGCCGGAGTATTCAAAAGGGCCGGATCTTAGCAAGCTGGAAAAAGACATTGAGAAAGCAGGAGATGATGACTATCAGGATATCGATACCACGGCTCTCGGAGAAAAAGGTTATTTTGAAATTCTGAATCAATCCGGTATGGTCATCTATTCCGGGCGGCCGGGTAAAAAGAAGCACTACCAGCCTTATCAGATCAAATATATACCGGAAACCGATCATTCTCTTTATATCGATTTCAGCGAATTCATTGACAATAAGGAACCGATGTATCTCTTAAGCATCAAGAATTATGACAATTATGACGAAGAAAAAGAGGACAATCTGGTTCAGATCTTCAAAGAGGATGGAAGTATTGTCTTCTCCTCCGATAATGGAGACGATAAGAAGATTTCCAGCCAGGAATTTGCCTATATCAAGAAGAATGCGGATAAGCAGTTTGGAAGATATTATGGAAAGAAGATGGCCAGAGAGAAAAAGGTCTTTAAAAATCCGGATGGCGAAGGAGTGAGGATCGCAGTCTTTCACTTTGAAAGTCCCTATGTCCAGTATAAGAGGGAACAGAATCGACTCTACTATACCAGAGACATGGTACTTGTCGCTTTTATCATTTATGTGATCGTCATTACATTGCTTGTAGCTTTCTCTTTCTATAAGAAAATGAAGAAGCCGCTTTTGTCCTTAAAGGCTGCCATGGAGGAAGCTACCACAGGAAAGCGGGTCGAAGTTGACAGTCAGGTGGAAACCAGGGAGATCAGCCAGGTCATTGAAGCCTTTAATGCAATGGAAGATCGGCTGGAAAAGATGGATGCTGAGAGGGACAAGGCGAGGGAGGAGAGAAATACAGCCCTGTCTGATATCTCGCATGACCTGAAGACGCCGATCACAGTCATCGGAGGTTATGCAGATGCTTTAAGAGACGGCATTATTCCGATGGAAGACAGCAAAAAATATCTGGACATTATCAGTCAGAAGGCAAAGACGATGTCGGAACTCATTACCCAGTTCAGTGATTACAGCCGATTTGAAAATCCAAAATTCAAGATCTTCCTGGAAAGAGCTGACCTGGCAGAATATTTAAGAGCTTATATGGCCGAACGATTTAATGAACTGACACTGCAAGGCTATAAAGTAGAGACTGACATTCCGGATGAAGAGATTTTCTTTGATTTCGATCGAAGTCAGATGAAGAGAGTATTTGAAAATATTATTTCAAATTCCTTGAAATACACAGAGCCCGGAACTACGATCTTCGTTTCCCTGGATGCGGATGAGAAAAGGATCGAAATCATCCTTGGGGATGATGGACCAGGTGTATCAGAGGCATTAAAGGAGAAACTCTTTGATCCCTTCTCTGTTGGTGATCAGTCACGCAAGAGCGGAAAGGGAACCGGCCTTGGCCTTTCCATTGCAAAAAAGATCGTAGAGGCGCATGGAGGTAATATCAAGGTCATGGATTCTTATGGAGGAAAGGAAGGTCTCTTTTATCAGGTCGTTTTCTACAAGAGACCGGAACATTAGACAAAAAAACGGATCCCTCCGGGATCCGTTTTTTGATGAGAGAAATCATAATTTTTGATGGGAAAATCACTATTTTCGATGAGAAAAATCACAATTCAGAAGGTTGTGAAATGATATTCCGTTGTCGAGTCGAATGCGATTCCGGCTCTGAGGATCGGCTGCACAAAGGAAGGAATATTGACTGCATTCGGGAAGAACTGGGTCTCGAAGGCAACGCCTGAGAAGGGCTCATAGGTAACGCCGTTTTTCCCCTTGGGGCAGTCTTTGACATAATTTCCACTATAGATCTGGATACCTGGCAGATCGGTCCATATTTCCATCTTTCTTCCGGACTTATTCGAAGCCATGTATCCGACGGGAGAAAGGGCATCTCTTTTGGTCTTCAATACAAAATTATGATCATAGCCATGACTGATCCGGATCGGCTCGTAATCGTAATTGGTGAGGTCCTGGCCAAGCCTTCTTGGTTTACGGAAATCCAGAGGTGTGCCGTCTACCTTTTCGATTTCCCCGTGAGGGATCAACTCTTCATCGGTAGGGGTAAAATAGTCTGCATCCAGTTGAATCAAGGCATCCGTTGCCAGACCGGAATCCTGACCGTCCAGATTGAAGTAACTATGGTTGGTCGGATTGAAAACCGTATCCCGGTCACTTGTAGCGTGATAATGGAGCGACAGCGTGTTGTCGTCTGACAGACGATAAGTGACGGAAATCAGGACGTTTCCGGGGAAACCGCATTCCATATGCTCTTTTTGGATCGTATAAGTAATGGAATGCTCGCTATAGGCTGTTACTTCCCACATCTTATGTTGAAGTCCGTGATAGCCGCTGTGCAAGTTATTATGGCCATTATCGTTCGGATCCAGATGATAAGTCTCGCCGGCCAGAGTAAAAGCGGCATTTCCGATCCGGTTGGCATAGGGTGCCACCAGACAGCCAAAGCAGGGATCATTGACAAAATATGAGTCGAGATCCTGAAAGCCTAATACGACATCATCTAAATGTCCGTTTCGATCCGGAACATGCAGTTCCAGAAGATTGGCTCCATAATTCATTGTAACAAAATAGCTGCCGGAAGCGTTGCTGATGGTATAGCGGTAAATTTCCCCGCCCTCCGGGCCATTCCCCCATTTCTTCTTCTCCATGATAACCTCCTAAAAGTGCTGCCGGTGATATAACCGGCCCCCTGTACAAAGTATGGTCAGACCATACTTCATACGATATATAATTACAAAAATAAAGTATAGCACAGGATGGTGATCCTTGAAATAATGAACCGTCCTATCTTGCAATGGTTTTGTAAAATATCTATAATAAAGTTTGAAAAGAGACAAAGACCAATATCAGGGGGTATCTGTCTTAGAGCCTGATAGCCTGATGGGAAGGCATGGGAGACAAGCATGAAAAACTATGCAATTGGTGTGGATGTAGGCGGAACGACCATTAAAATCGGTCTGTTTACCAAGGAAGGGCAGCTTCTGACTAAGGAAAAGATCCCTACGAATACGAATGATCAGGGAATTCATATTGTTCAGGATATTGCAGCTGCAATTGACAGTATCCTTAGTGCAAGAAGAATTGCAAAAGACAGTGTGATCGGAATTGGAATTGGTGTCCCGGGACCGGTACTGCCGGATGGCAGAGTCAATAAATGTGTGAATCTGGGCTGGGGAGTTTATCCTGTGGAAGCAGAACTTTCCAAAGCTTCCGGTCTTCCTGTCAAGGCTGCCAATGATGCCAATATCGCTGCCTTAGGCGAAGCCTGGATGGGAAGTGGTAAGGGATTTTCCAGTATTGTTATGGTTACTCTCGGTACCGGCGTCGGTGGCGGAATCGTTCTGAATGGAAAGATTCTTACGGGATTTGGCGGTGCTGCCGGAGAAATCGGCCATATCAAGGTGAACCCGGACGAAGTTACAGCCTGTAACTGTGGCCTGCACGGGTGCCTGGAACAGTATGCTTCTGCTTCCGGAATCATTCGCATGGGGCTCAGCAATAATCATCTGGATCAGTGGAAAGACAGCCCGCTCTATGGCAGGGATCATCTGACAGGTAAGGATATTACCGATGCTGCAAATGCCGGCGATCCGCTGGGATACGCCATTCTGAAGAAAGCGATGACATATCTCGGCAATGCACTTGCAACCATTGCAGATGTTGTAAACCCGGAAGCCATCCTGATCGGTGGCGGTGTATCCGAGGCAGGTCAGATTGTACTTGATTTAGTAACAGAACCTTTTGAAAAAAATGTATTTCATGCTTGCAAAAACACTAAGATTCTGTTAGCATTATTAAGTAACGATGCTGGTATCTACGGAGGCGCAAAACTGGCGATAGACAGTCAGGAATAACCTTCGTTTGATCATAGATCATGTTTCGCGAATAGCGAAGCAGGCAGCAGTAGCTGCCAGCATTTTCGATGCGTGGCTCAGTTTGGTAGAGCGCTGCGTTCGGGACGCAGAGGTCGCAAGTTCAAATCTTGTCGCATCGATGTGGCTGACACCTGTCAGTACATCATTCGAAGCGTGGCTCAGCTTGGTAGAGCGCTGCGTTAGGGACGCAGAGGTCGCAAGTTCAAATCTTGTCGCTTCGACTTCAAGAATTAAGAAAAGAGCGGATTCATTGGAATCCGCTCTTTTTATTGCTCTTTCTTGCTGCCACCGGGGCTTATTACAAGGATAGGGGCTTGTTACTGCAATTGAGATTCGTTATCACAGTAGAGAATTCAATGTGTCGGCTCAGGAAGCTCCATGTGCTCAGCTGCCTTGAAACCTCCATTGATGAGGGCAGTTGTATACTGGATCAATTCCTCGATATTGATCGGTTTCTCAATCAACCATGTCTGGTAAATGGCTGCTATGCTGGTCATATAGGATTCCGTCAGGCTGGGAAAAGGCGTCTTCTGATAGAGGGTCTGGAAGATGTCAGAATGGAGGACCCGACCAATCACCTGCTGATAGAAGGCCTGATTCTTTGGATCGCAGAGAAGAATGCGCTGGATACCGGTACAGTTATTCAGATATTGAAAGAATGTCCGGATGCAGCTTTCTACATTCCCGGCGATAATGTTCGGTTTCAGGGCCTCCATAATGTTGTTATAGGATTCCTCGCTGACAGTCTCCAGGAGATCATCCATGGACTTATAGTGGAGATAAAAGGTCTTCCGATTGATACTTGCTCTTTGTGTCAGGTTCGTAATGGTAATTTGATCCAGGCTCATTTCCTGAGCCAGACCATAAAAAGCTTCCTGAACAGATTTTAAAGTCCTTTTTACGCGCATGTCCATATGTTTTTCGCCCATTACGGTACCTCCTTACATCAAATTGTCTACGCAGCGCAGGCATAGAAAGTAGATCAAAAAAAGATTTGTCTCATATTATAAAACAGAAAAAGCAGTTTTAAAAGTTAAATCAAAAGAAATAACAGCCAGTTTTGTCAGAAAGATGCAGATGGGACATTTATTGGGTGTTCGCTTTGTTTTCCGGAGTCAGAGGCGCGATAATATCAGAATTTTCGGACTCGATCGAGGTATTGTTGTCAGTCGGATCCTTGGCCTTGTTTTCCTCCTGGTTTTGATCTGTCGCTTCCGTCTTGGAATAGGTGAACTTATTGGAGCTGCGGAAGACGGTACTGTTGGATCCGACCTGGCTTACGACAATCGTATCCTGATCCTTAATATCAGAGTCATTGATGGTGAGACATTCACCGGAAATATAATTCGTGTCCACCTGTTCCCCGTTCACATAGACTTTGCACCATTTGGTGAAATTACTTCCATAGATATGGACCTTTCCATTGAAACTATAGGCCTGGTTCACCGTAATATCCTTGATTCCCATGACGAGGTCAGAGGAAGGATAGAGGTTGACTCCCTGATAGGCATAGCGCTTGCCGTAGAGCAGGTCGTATTGGAGCATATTCAGACGGTTTGTATAGTCAAGAGAGCCGGGAGTAATATTTTCCTTGATCATCTCCTGGTTAAATTGCAGCATGGTTCCGCTGTGCATACCGATCCGTCCAAGCTGGTCAGCGACCAGCTGATAAGAAGTCAGATCCTTGTCGGCTTTTTCCAGTCCGAAATTATTCCAGGTAACATAGCAGGTCTTAAAGATATTTTTTTCCTTCATATCGCCTGCGGTAAGTCCCATGGTCGGCAGATGGTCGCCAAACATCACAAGCAATGTGGGCTCGCCTCTCTGGTTTAACATGTCTACATAGTTCTTGATCCAGGTATCCATTGCATGGACCTGATTGACGTAATATTCCCATTTATAGCGAAGACTTTCATCCTTGCCTTTGGCAGTTACCTTGATGGCAGGATCGTCAATGACTTTATAACCCGGGTAATTTCCGTGGGTGGAAACAGTGATCGTATAGATGAAGTCCCTGTTTTCTGTGGAATCCAGGGCATCTTTTGTCGCACCGATCAGAATGTCATCGGTTGGCCAGGAGCCGAGGGGAGTATATTCTGTGATATCGAGATTTTCTTTGGCGGTAAAGCTATCAAAGCCCATGCGGGAGAAGGCATTGGCTCTGCTGTAGAAGTTTCCTCCATTATTATGAACCACATGGGTGCTGTAGCCCTGCATTTTCATATCATCAGCATAGCTTTCCACACTGCGGTTCTTTAAAACTGTTTTCTGAGGGATCTCTCCCGGGCCAAAGAAGGAAACCGACATACCGGTCAGCATTTCAAATTCGGTATTACTGGTCCCGGCACCGACAACAGGAACGGTCAGATGTCCGGTCGTATAATTCTTTTGCAGAGAATGTATAAAGGGAATCGGATCCTCGGAGAAAGAGAGATAATTGACCTCCGTCGGATCGAAAAAGGATTCCAGGAGAACCACGATGACATTAGGACCGGTTTTTTTACTGGACGATTCCGGGTCTGTCTGTCCGGTAATGGTCGTTGGCTCCTCGTCCCTATCACTTAGAACCTGTTGAACGGCCCGGTTGGAGTAGCCTAGAGGGCGCCTCATGCCACGGTCGGTCATGGAAGTGGAGAAACCGTAGATATAACCGTTGTCGAGATATCCCTGGGCCAAATTTCCAAAATAGGAATCGATCAGTCCGTTTGACTGTAAGAACTTGCCGGATAAGGGCAGGGAGACCCAGAGGGCAATCACCACGATCAAACGAAGCCAGAAGGGTGAACGGCTTTTGATCTTCTTTCCTTTAAAGAAGAGACGGACCAGGAAGAAAGCGAAAACCAAAAGACCGGCAATGGCCAGAATGGCCTCCCAGGCGGAGAAATACTTGGAGTCCTTCATTGTAAAGAGGTCTCCGATCATGGAGAGATCGGAAAATCCGAAAGGGGAGACTCGGTTTAAGAGCAGGACGCAGTTTATAATGCCAAGTGTAACAAGAAGTCCGGTGACAATTCTCCGGATAAAGGTACGCCTCTGAAACAGGATGGCAATCGAATAAACGACAAAAATAATGAAGGAATTATAGAGAAATGGAATCGGATGCAGGCCGACAAATTTCAGGGCTTCGATCAGGGAATGGCGGGACAGCCATTCGAGAATGATATCCAGAAACATAGACCATGGGATCATGATCAGAAAGTCGTGGTTCGCTGCAAAATTACGGAATTTTTTCATTGGAAGTCTATGGCCTCATATTTGAAGTTCTATTTATAGTAAGATATAATATTTTTTCAGTTACGAGATTATAGCATGATAAAAAAATGATGTAAACCCGAAGAGGAGGGATAAATCTTCTATGAACTGGTATCATCTCACAATTAACTGGGTCTATCTGGCTCTTTTGTCGGCTCTCTTTTTCGGGTTGGCGCCGGTTTTCCTGAAAGCCTCCCTGAAGCGGACAAAAGTATGGGTCAGTATGGCTTCGGCAGTAACGGTACAGACGATTCTGCTTCTGGTTTTTTATCCGGGGAAGGCTTTTGGCTTTTTTACGGCCTTTCGGGGAAGAACGATGAAGAGCTGGCTGCTATTGATCCTTATTGCTACCGTATTCTTTCTCTCTACAGCCTTCTTCTTCCTTTCCTTGCAGAAAGCCGGGCTGAGCCGGAGCCTTTCTCTCTTTTCGCTTCGAACGCTTCTTCTTCCCATCCTTTTCTATTTTCTGTTTCAGGAGACAATGGCAGTTAAGAATTGGTATGCTCTGGGAATTGCCCTGATCGGTTTGATATTACTCCTGATCGGGGGAGAAGGGAAGTCGGAAAAATCATGGATCCTTTTTTCGATCCTTTCCCTGGGATTCAATCTTTTGGGACAGGTTCTGAACCGTTTCTTCGGTCTGGGCCTGGATGGGGATTTTCAGCTTGCCTTCCTTAGTTTCTTTTCTTCTATTTTAAGCTGGATCCTTCTCTTGATACAGAGAGGGGGAGCGGAGCTTAAGAGAGTAACTGTATACCAGGGATTCTTTATGGCAGCGGGCGGCCTTCTGTCCGGCCTGGCAGTTGTCTTCTTAAGGCAAAGTCAGAGTGGCGGTCAGGGAATTGTCTATACGCTGCATGGACTGGCTCTTCCCATAGCGATTCTTACGGCAGCGGCACTTTTACGGGAGAAATTGACGGGACGGGCTGTTCTTGGCATGCTCTTTCTAACGGTGGGCTTAATGCTTCCGAATCTGTTATAAGCGTTCATTGTCTGGCCGGATTCCTGCCGGACTCCCTTTCTAGAAAGGAATATATCTGCTTTGGAACTTTCATTTAGAGAAAAAGGATTGAATAAGAAAACAAAACAGAAGATCCTGCGTCTTGTTCTGGTTTTTCTTGCGGCATTCCTTGTTTTTTTCCTTTGGCTGAACCGGAGCCGGGACCACTCGGCATCGGAGGTGAAGAGCCCGACACTGCCTGTGATCATGGTGAATTATCATGGCCAGGAAATCGATGAGCTCTTCGGCTACACCGGGGATATGGATGCGCTCTATATGAGAAATGCAGTCGCACCCCTGGAGGACGATCGGAAACTGAATCTCAAGGTTAAAACCTATGGAAGAGAGATCCAAAAAATATCCTATGAGGTTCGTTCTCTGGATACCGAGAAGAAGATCGCGGATGAGGATCAGGTAAAATTTGCGACAAAGAAAAACCAGATCCAAACGAGTCTTCAGATTGCAAATCTGATTGAAGAAAATAAGGAATATCTCCTGGTCCTGACACTTTGGACCGATCAGGGGAAGGTTCGCTATTATTGCCGGATCGTTCAGGAAACAAACAGTCATGTGGCAGAGTGTATGGATTTCGCCCATTCTTTCCATACCATGGCACTGAATAAGGATGGTGAAGGAGTAGAGGCATATCTCGAAACAGATGGCCAGAACAATGATTCTTCGAACCTTCAGAAGGTGGACATTCATTCGACGGCAGACCAGGTAGCCTGGAAATCTTTTGATGGAAGCCTGTCCGGGAGCCCTAAGATGGAACTTACGGAGGTGACATCTGACTATTCTGCCATGGAAATGACTTATCGGATGACAGGAAAGGACCAGAGCGGGGAAAAGACCTACTTTAATGTCAAGGAGTATTTTAAGATCCGTTACCTTTCCGGGCAAATGTATCTCCTGGACTACCAGAGAAGCATGAACCAGATCTTTGATGCGGCAAGGATTCAATTTTCGGAGGAAGGCCTCTTGAAACTGGGGCTTGCTGATCGAAATCTGAACTATATTTCCAATGCAGTCGGAACGGTAACCGCCTTCGAAATGGACGGGGAGCTCTATGAATTCAATGAGAATACCGGAGACTTGATCCAGGTATTCTCTTTCCGCAGAGGAAATCTCGGCGACAGTCGGCTGAATCACCAGGCCCACGCCATCAAGCTCTTAAATATGGACGAGACGGGGACACTTGACTTTGTTGTCTATGGCTATATGAATGCAGGCCCTCACGAGGGCAGATGCGGCATCGGTCTCTATCACTACAGCAGCCGGACACAAAACACGAAGGAACAAGCCTTCATCCAGTCCAGTAAGTCCTATCAGATCTTGAAGGCGAGTTTCTCGGATCTCCTCTATAAGTCCAATGAAAATAACTTCTATGTCATGGTCGATGGCACTCTTCTGAAAATTGATCTGAATACACTGGAGACGTCTGAAAAGCTGACACAAATGAAGACCAGTCAGTATGCTGCATCAAAGACCGGGCGGTATCTGTCCTGGACGGACAAGGACCAGCCGTCGGAGCGCATCCATGTGATCGACCTGGAGACGGGAGAGCGTTTTGATATCAAGGCGGGCACTGATGAACTTCTTCGCCCTCTGGCTTATATTGATAATGATTTCGTTTATGGCAGTGTGAGAAAGGCAGATCTCCCCCCGGATTCTGCCGGCAGTCCTTATCCTATGTATCAGATCACGATTGCACAAATAAAGGGCAATCGGGCAGAGACTTTAAAACAATATTCGAAAGATGGCAGTTTCATTACGGATGTCAGTGAAGATTCTTATACGCTTTACCTCAGCATGGCCACACGTGGATCGGATGGAAGCCTGCTTTCGCAGGGCCAGGATACCATTAAGGACAATGCAGGAGAGAGGAACCAGTCTGTCAGTCTGATTACGAATGCGGGAGGCAGCGGCGGATATACGCTGGTTCTGCAGATGGCAGAACTAAAAGATCCTGCAAAGTCTTTCCACTTCATCCGGGCAGGCTTTGTGGAAGCAGACAGGGGTCGAACGATTTCTGTCAAGGCGAGTCGTTCCGAACAGCAGTACTATGTCTATGTTGGTGGAAATGTGGTTGATTCCGGAAGTGATCCGGTTGCAGCGATTCAGAAAGCGGACAGTGAGATGGGGATTGTTGTGGATAACTCTGCCCGTTACATCTGGAAGCGTGGAAAGAAGTCTTATCGGAGCAGTCTGACCCTGCAGACCGGAAACCAGAATCAGAACCAGAACCAGGAAAGCGATTGCCTGGCAGCGATTCTGCAGTTTGAAGGGAAGAATGCAGATACGGAAAGTCTTCTGGCAGGAGGAAATTCGGCTTTGCAGATCCTGCAGGCGAACCTGGAGCCTGCAGTCTGTCTGGATCTGACAGGCATCAATTTGAGCCAGGCTCTGTATTATGTGGGGAACGGCACCCCGGTCTATGTGAAGATGAAGTCCGGGCCGGCGCTTCTGGCCGGATACAGTTCCTCGAATGTATCGATCTTCCATCCGGAGAGCGGGAATTATGAGAGTATGTCGCTGGAGGCAGCAGAAGGGGATATCTCCCAGGCCGGATCGGTCTATATTGCCTATGTGAAGTAAGAAACAGGGAAGAGGAAGAAAAAGAGAAAAAAAGAGACCGGAGAAGAATTCTTCTCCGGTCTCGGAGTGAAGACAAAGGGGCTGTGAAAAAATGATGATCTCATTTTTTCACAGCCCCTTATTTTACCTACGGTCTTATTTTACGTGATTATGATTTCCTGCCCTTGGTCCTCTCGTTATACTTGGTTACCACATGGTTAATTCTATCATAGGGGTCTAAGAGGCCGGACATCGAAGCATTGTGATTTAAGGTATCGATGATGTAGGCAATGTACTTGGACATATCACAGCTGATATAGTAATCGCGGGACAGAAGCTCCGGAGTCTGATAGGTCAGATTGGTTGTGACAACTCGATAGATCGTACCGTCCTCCACTGCTTTATCGAAAGAGGAAAGTCCGTTGGTAAAGAGTCCGAAGGTTGCGACAACGAAGATCCTGCCGGCCTTTCTCTTCTTTAATTCATGAGCTACATCGATCATGGATTCGCCGGAGGAGATCATATCATCGATGACAATCACATCCTTTCCCTCGACATCAGAACCCAGGAATTCATGAGCAACAATCGGATTCCGTCCATCGACAACGCGGGAGTAGTCTCTTCTCTTATAGAACATACCCATGTCAACGCCCAAAACAGAAGCGAGATAGACAGCTCTCTGGGTAGCACCCTCATCGGGGCTTACGATCATGAGATGATCATTATCCAGCTTCAGATCATTCTCATTTCGTAGAATATTCTTGATGAATTGATAATAAGCCGGAACGGATTCGAAACCATGCAGAGGGATGGCATTCTGAACCCGGGGATCATGAGCATCGAAGGTGATGATGTTATCAACACCCATGCTGACCAGCTCCTGGAGCATGAGCGCACAGTCCAGGGATTCACGACCGGAGCGCTTATGCTGGCGTCCTTCATAAAGGAAAGGCATAATGACATTGATTCGCTTGGCCTTACCATTGGTGGCAGCGATGATTCGCTTCAATTCAGCATAGTGGTCGTCCGGTGAATAGTGATTGACCTGACCGCATACCTTATAAGTGCAGTTCCAGTTTGTGACATCAGTCAAGAGATAGAGGTCAAGGCCCCGGATCGACTGATTGATCATGCCCTTTCCTTCGCCGGAGCCGAAACGGGGAGCTTCCGCATCGACGATACAGGAATGTCTCTTGTAAGAAGCATTGGCCGCATCAATAAAACGATCCTTTTCGCGCTTTCCTCTCCACGAAACGAGGTATTCGTTTACCTCATCGCCGAGGGGCAGGCAGCTTTTCATCGGAATGACACCCAAGGGTGCGATGGGTGTAGTACAGGACAGCTGATTGTCATTAGGCATGAATTTTTCCTCCTGAGATAGATTGTGCATTACTTCTTCTCCAGACTCTTTCGGAGACGAATGTCCTGGCCGAAGAGTTTGATCAGAGTATAGTTGCTTGTGATTCTGGATAAAACGCGCTCGCCGTAGCGGTCGCGGAGCTCCCCAAGGGTAAGATTCGTGGTGATGATCGTGGAATGTCTGCGAATGAGACGTTCGTTTATGACCTGAAACATCTGGGCAGTTGTAAATTTGTTCTGCATTTCTGTCCCAAGGTCGTCAATGATCAATACATCACAAGAGAATATATTATCATAATCTTCGTCCATTGTGTGATCATGGTCGAAAACATGTTTTTCCAACAGCTGAAAAAATTGAAAAGCGGTAAAATATATGACCGAAATGCCCTGGTCCAGAAGGCTTCTGGCACAGCAGTTGGTCAGGAAGGTCTTCCCGGTCCCGGTATCTCCATAAAGCAAGGCATTTCCGCCCAGGACCTTAAAATCCCTTGAAAAACCCTTCATCAGAGACAGGGCCCGGCCGGCAGCTTCTCTTGGAGACCTGCCTTCCTTTGCATCCTTTTGATCGGAATAGAAATCCAGAGTGAAGTCATTAAAAGACTGGTTCTCCAGTTCTTCTGTGATATGAGACTGGCGGTAGACCAGGTCGATTGCAGCCTGACGAAAGCAGTGGCAGCGTTCGTTTCCGATAAAACCGGTATCCTTACAGTCGGGGCAGTGGTATTGCATCTCCATGTAATCCTTGGGATATCCGGCCCCCTCCAGAAGCGTAGATCGCTCCTGGATCAGATCATTCAGTCTTGAGGACAGGGCATCTTCGTAAGAATGATCAGAGGATGGGTTTTCCAGCCTCATTTTGGCAGCTTCATAAGCCGCATCGGAGATCTCTCTTCGGATTTCCCGTATACGGGGGATTTTCGCTTCGACTTCCCGAATGTGTGCCTCCATGCGATCGGTATCAATGGCTCGCTGGGCCTCGTAGTTTCGCATCAGGGAATCATATTGTTCATTCGTCAGGGACATAGCTTTGCTCTTTTCGGACTGATATTGATTTGCTTGATCCGCATTTTACTGTAGAAGACGCTTTTCCAAGGCCTGGAGAGACGCATCATCATAAGAAGGAGAAGAAGGTGCTTCCTTCCTGGCGATATTGGATCCACTGCCTTTCCCGCCGGCCCGGCTGCTTCTTGCAGCATGGCTCATGTCCTGGTTTTTCACTTCACTTAAAGTATGAACATGTGCCTTGTTCCAGTTGGAGAGGATGGTGTCCGCATATTCGAAGCTGGCCTTTCCGGTCTGCATCACAGTCCTCTGACAGGCTTCAAAGATCAGATCTTCCGTAAAAGCATATTCCTTGGTCCAGCGGGCCAGAAATTCCTCTTCCTTCGGTGTCAGTTTTCTTCCCTGAATGCCGAAGGCCTTCATGATGGCATAATAGGCATTCGAATGGATATCGGATGCCAGACGTGCTTCCGCCTCCGTTGTAATGCCCTCCTTTTTCCAGTTCAAAGCGACCTTATTCATATAATAGATGCTCTTGTGACCGGCTGCAATGCATTCTTCCACCAGAAATTCGATCAATTCGATGGAAAGCCCCAGTGTCCAGTGCCAGAAAAGGATGGTATCGGATTCGTTCTGGTTCATAGGTTTTTCGAAATACTGCTCGGTAACATAGATCAGCTCCTTCGAAGCCTCATCTCTGCTGATGGTCTGCCGCTCTTCCGGAGAGAAGTTCGGCTTGGTCGGTATTTCTCCTCTGTCTTCCGAAATATCGACCGGAGCGGAAGGAACCTCTTCTCGAACCGGCTCGTCCTTTGGCGAGGTTTTTTCTTCGGGCATTTTCTGCAGATTGACTGTCAGAGACGCCAGCTGATCATCATCGGGATCCAACATGCAGATCCCGACCAGTTTCCCTGCCTTATCGTATTCCAGACGAAGGAGATGGCGGTCCTGCCAGTAATCCAGAGCTTTTACGATATCCCGTTCCGTATGGCCGAGCTGATCGGCAAAACCTGAGATGGAAAAAGAATAACCGCGGCCGGAAAGACAGCGAAGCAGATAGAGATAGATCTTCACATATTCGCCGTCCGCTTCCGGGAGATAATGGTCAATAAAGGTATTGGAAACACAGGTCACCTGTTTCTCGGACACTGTGTGTAAAGTAATGAGATCAGACATGAACTTCCTCCTAGAATCTATCGCCGAAATTATACCATAAAGACACAGGCCTGCAAAGAAAGGCAGGTGACGGAAGTATCCACAAGGGGAAAAGTGCATATTGTGGATAAGTCTTGACGATAGCGGAAAAATCACAAGAAAAAATCCACAACTCTTGTCGAAAACCTTCAACAAAGAATTGTGGATAAAGTGGATAACTTTTATTTCAGGAGATCTTCTCCAACATTTACGATGTTTCCGGCGCCCATTGTTATCAACAGATCGCCGTTCATAGAATTTTTTTTCACCCAGTCTTCAATTTCAGGGAAGGAGTGGAAATAGTAGGCTTCCTTGCCGAGCTTTTTCAATCCTTTCTCGATATCAGCGGAGCTTACCCCATAGATATCCTGCTCTCTGGCAGCATAGATAGGGGCCAGAACAACGACGTCTGCGAGAGAAAGGGCCTGAATGAAGTCGGGGAGGAAGGCCTTGGTCCGGGTATAGGTATGAGGCTGGAAAATGACAACCAGTCGTTTGTGCGGATAATTCAGGGCGGCATTTAAAGACGCCTTGATCTCCGTTGGATGGTGAGCATAGTCATCAATAATAACAGCACCATTGGAAAGCTTTCCCTTGTATTGGAAGCGCCGGTCAGCACCGGAGAATTTTGCCAGTCCGCTTTGGATCTTGTCATAAGGAATACCCATTGCCCGAAGAACTGCGATAGCAGACAAGGCATTTCCGACATTATGCCGGCCTGGTACATGGAGAACGATGGGATCAAGCTTTTGACCGAAAGCGACAGGTGTGAAAGACGGATATCCGAATTCGTTATAGCTGATCTCTTCCGCGTGATAGTCATCTTCTTCCGAAAATCCGAAAGACACCACCTGACAGGGCGCATCTTTCACGATTTCCCTGTAATCAGGGATCTCCCCGTTAATGACCAGAAGACCATCTTTTGCGGTATTTCCGACAAATTTGTGGAAGGACTTTCTCTCGTTTTCCAGGGTCTTAAAGTAGTCCAGATGCTCGGCATCAATATTTAAAATGATGCTGTATCTCGGGAAAAGAGAGAGAAAACTGTCCGTGTATTCACAGGCTTCTGCCACGAAGACATCGGAGGATCCGACCCGGATATTAGACTGAATGGGCTTGAAAATTGCGCCGACGGAAATGGTCGGATCGGCCTCGGCTTCCAGAAGAACCTGACTGATCATGGAAGTTGTCGTGGTCTTGCCATGTGTGCCGCTGACAGCGACCGAGTTTCTGAAGTGTTCCATGATCTGGCCGAGAAGCTGGGCCCGGGTCAGCATAGGCTTTCCGGTTTCCTTTGCCCGGACAAATTCCGGATTGTCCGGATGGATCGCAGCGGTATATACAAAGACATCGGTGGAAGGGTCTACATTTTCAGCTGCCTGAGGATAGGAGATCTTAGCACCCATCTTCTCCAGATGGCGGGTGAGATCCGATGGCGTGCGGTCAGATCCGCTGACCTTGAAATGCCGGTCCAGAAGGACCTGTGCGAGACCGCTCATACTGATACCGCCGATGCCGATGAAATGTACATGAAGTGGCTGATTGAAGTTGATTTTAAACATAAAAAATGCCTGCTCTCTAAACCTGTAGGATCGTACTGATCTCATGATCTACCGAATAAATTCTTCCTATATATACTACGCTTTTTTTCCTTTTGCAAGAAAAGGAAAAATACAAACCATGGAAAAACAAAAAAAGAAGCAACATGTGTAGAAAAATTCACCTGAAATTTGTGAAAATTATGTGTTTGTAAGGGAATAACTATGCTATACTTTAGTCAAGTTTACAAATGCGACTGTCAAATTGACATTTTTTTCCACTAGGCAGTTGTTGGTTTTCAATCTATTGAAACGGGGTGAGCACATGGGCAGTAAAGAAATGATAGCAATGCTCCTTGCCGGCGGCCAGGGATCCAGACTGGGCGTTTTGACATCGAACGTTGCAAAACCGGCGGTTGCTTTTGGCGGAAAGTACAGGATCATCGATTTCCCGCTTTCAAATTGTATCAACTCCGGAATTGATACGGTTGGCGTCCTGACGCAGTATCAGCCATTGGTACTGAATTCCCATATCGGAATCGGTATTCCTTGGGATCTGGATCGTAATAATGGCGGCGTAACCGTTCTTCCTCCGTATGAGAGAAGCAGTAATGCAGACTGGTATTCCGGAACCGCAAATGCGATCTATCAGAATCTGAATTACATGGAAAGCTATGATCCGGATTATGTCCTGATCCTTTCCGGAGACCATATCTATAAGATGGATTATGAAGCCATGCTGGACTTCCATAAGCAGAACAAGGCGGATGTCACGATTGCGGCAATTCCGGTTCCGATCGAAGAGGCCAGCCGCTTCGGCGTCGTTGTCTGTGATGAGAACAAGCAGATCGTGGAATTCGAAGAGAAGCCGGAACATCCCAAGTCCAACCTCGCTTCGATGGGGATCTATATTTTCAGCTGGCCGGTTTTGAAGGAAGCCCTGATCAAGCTGAAGGATCAGCCGAACTGCGATTTCGGTAAGCATATCATTCCTTATTGCCATAATGAGGGCATGCGGATCTTCGCCTACGAATTCAATGGCTACTGGAAGGATGTCGGAACACTTGGATCCTATTGGGAAGCCAATATGGAGCTGGTCGATCTGATCCCGGAATTCAATCTCTATGAGGAATTCTGGAAAATATATACCAAACAGACCATGATCGAACCACACTATATCGGGGAAAACGCGAGGGTAAAAAGAGCAATTATCGGCGCGGCAGACCAGATCGACGGTGCTGTAGAAAACAGTGTTCTCGGACCGGGCGTTATCGTTGAAGAAGGTGCCATTGTCCGGAATTCTATTCTGATGCGTGGCGTACATATCAAGAAAGGGGCTGTGATTGATAAGGCAATCATTGCTGAGAACACAGTCGTAGGAGAGAATGCAAAACTGGGCGTCGGAGAGTATGCTCCGAGCAAACTGTCCCAGAAGGTCTATGCATTTGATCTCGTGACCATTGGTAATGATTCTGTGATCCCGGACAATGTTTCCATCGGGAAGAATACAGCTATTCATGGCAAAACAGAGGAAAGCGACTATCCAAACGGGCTTCTGGAGAGTGGCGGCTATATTATTAAGGCAGGTGAATGAGCATGAAGGCATTGGGAATTATTCTGGCAGGTGGCAACAACACACGAATGGGCTCTCTCTCCGATAAGCGGGCAATCGCCGCAATGCCGGTGGCAGGCAGTTATCGGAGTATTGACTTCACTCTTTCCAACATGACAAATTCGCATGTTCAGACGGTGGCTGTACTATCGCAGTACAATGCCCGTTCTCTGAATGAACATCTGAATTCGGCCAAGTGGTGGAATTTCGGCCGGAAACAGGGCGGACTCTTTATTTTCACACCGACGGTTACGACCAATAACAGCTGGTGGTATCGGGGAACAGCAGATGCAATGTGGCAGAATATTGATTTCCTGAAGGAACGCCATGAGCCCTATGTCATTATCTCGAGCGGTGACTGCATCTATAAGATGGATTTCAATAAGGTTCTGGACTATCACATTCAGAAACAGGCCAATATCACAGTCGTATGTGCCAAGTGTCCGCAAGGGGATGACATCAAGCGCTTTGGTGTGGTCAAGATGGATATGGATGGTCAGATCACTGATTTTGAAGAGAAGCCAATGGTTGCTCATTCCAATATCGTATCGACCGGCATTTACATCATTCGCCGCCGCGCTTTGATTGAGCTTCTGGAGCAGTCGAACCGGGAAGGAAGATATAATTTTGTCACCGATATCCTGATCCGCTATCTGGGAATGAAGAAGATCTACGGCTATATGCTGGATGATTACTGGCGGAATATTTCAACGATTGAAGCCTACTATAAGACAAACATGGATTTCCTGAACAGGGATGTCCGTATGCATATGTTTGAGGAAGGAGCACCGATCTATTCCAAGGCCATGGATCTGGCACCGGCAAAGTATAATGAGGGAGCCGATGTGAGAAACAGTCTGATCGCCAGTGGCTGTATCATTAACAGCAAGGTCGAGAACTCCGTTCTCTTTAAGAAGGTTTTTGTCGGAAACGGCTGCACCATCAAGAATTCCATCATTATGAACGGAGCCTATATTGGGGATAATGTATATGTTGAGAACTGTATCGTGGAAAGTAATGAGACCTTACTGAGTAATACAAGCTATGTCGGCAAGGACAGCATTATGGTTGTTTCGGAGAAACAGAACCGCTACGGAGTATAAGTATAATAGGGGGCCGATATGAATATTACGGATATCAGAATACGAAAGATCGAAAAGGAAGGCAAAATGAAGGCCGTTGCCTCTATCACGATTGACAATGAGTTTGTTGTTCATGACATCAAGGTGATCGAGGGAGAAAAGGGACTCTTCATTGCAATGCCAAGCCGCAAAGCAACGGACGGTGAGTATAAGGACATTGCTCATCCGATTCGGTCGGAGACAAGAGAAAAGCTGCAGAATATGATTCTGGACCGTTATCGGAAGGATATTCTCGAAGAAGAATAACAGGGAAGAAGAATCGTGAAAGAAACCGGGGAAGGCAGAAGCCGTCCCCGGTTTTTGAGGTTTTATCAGAAAAATTATGATAGCGGGATAGTTGCCATTGGGATAGCATGCGGCTATTATTTAGAAGTTGGTTGTGATGTTAGGTTGAACCATTGGGGAGGG
The DNA here is from genome assembly GCF_046263795.1 of Porcibacter vitabionis. Taxonomy (NCBI): domain Bacteria; kingdom Bacillati; phylum Bacillota; class Clostridia; order Lachnospirales; family Lachnospiraceae; genus Porcibacter; species Porcibacter vitabionis. Next base: position 32,135 of record NZ_JBJYZD010000013.1, read on the forward strand.
TCAAAATCACACAAAGCGGACCTTTTTAGTATATTTTGTTCATCTGAGACATGTCAGGAGGAAAACATGAAGATCATCGCAGGATTGGGAAATCCGGGCTTACAATATCAGAAGACCCGTCATAATGCAGGCTTCGACGCCATTGACTGCATCGCAGAGAAATATGGGATCCCGGTGCAGAAGGAGGAAGGAAAAGCTCTGACCGGGAAGGGAAGGATCGGGGCTCATGCTGTCCTTCTGGTAAAGCCACAGACCTATATGAATAACAGCGGGGAAAGTATTCGGGCCCTGATGGATTACTACAAGCTTTCGCCAGAGGATCTGATCGTCTTCTGCGATGATGTTATGCAGGATGTCGGACGTATGCGGATCCGAAAAAAAGGATCGGCCGGCGGACATAATGGTTTAAAGAGTATTATTGCCTGTCTTGGAACGGAAGATTTCGTCCGTGTCCGATTGGGCGTGGGGAGACTCATGCCGGGCAGAGATATGGTCGCTCACGTACTGGGGCATTTACCCGTAGAAGAGAGGGAGAAACTGGACCGGATCCTTCAGGACTCTGCCGACTGCCTGGAACTCCTTCTGGACGGCCGTTTTGATGATGCGATGACGAAATACAATGGATTGCAGGAGTAGGGACATGAATGTCTTTTTGACACCCTTCCAAGGGCTTTCGGATGTAGAAGAACTGAAGGACCGCTTGAAAAAACATAAAAAACCGGAATATCTGCAGTTGTCCGGGGTGACAGACGCCGGGAAGGCCCTGGTTAGCTTCGCCCTCTCTTATGATGCTCCGGTTCGGCTTCTCGTGACGAGCGATGAACAGAGAGCCAGAGATCTCTATGAGGAGATGCTGGCCTTTGACCCGGCGACCTATTATTTTCCGGGCAAGGACCTGCTCTTCTTCCAGTCGGATGTCCGCGGCAATGCTTTGACTATTCCAAGAGTCACGGCAATGGATGCCATCCTGTCCGGACAGAAGATGACCCTGGTCACCAGTGCCGGGGCACTTATGAACCGGCTTCCGGAGGCAGATGTCTTCCGGCAGGGCATTCGAAGCATTTCCCTCGAAGATGAATTGGATCTGGAAGAATTTCGAAAGTTTTTGATCCGGGATGGCTACGAAGCCCTTCCCATGGTGGAGGAGAAAGGTCAGTTTTCCGTGCGTGGCGGTATCGTCGATGTCTTTCCTCTGAATCTGGATCATCCGGTTCGAATTGAGCTCTTCGGCGATGAGGTGGATTCCATTAAACTCTTTGAGGTCGGTTCCCAGCGGTCTACGGAAAACCTGGAATCGGTCCGTATTTTGCCTGCGGTAGAATTTGTCCTTTCCGATAAAGAGCAAAATCAGGGACTTCAAAAGATGCGAAAGGATCTGGACCGCCTTTATCAGAATTTTCGGGAGCAAATGCAGACCGAGGCCGCATATCAGTTAAAACGCACGACCGAGGAAGGCATCGAAAGGGTCGAATCCGGCTGGAGCCGGCAGGAGATCGAAACCTATCTCCCCTATTTCTTCCCCAATGCAGGGTGCCTTTTGGATTATCTGCCCAAGGACTGTCTGGTCCTGTTGGACGAAGGAAGAAGACTTCGGGAAAATGTGGATGAGATCGAAAGAGAATTCCAGGATTCCATGAAACATCGTCTGATGAAGGGAAATCTCCTTCCCGGTCAGATGGAACTTCTGATCAGTGTCAATCAGCTGCTTTTCCGTCTGCAGACCTTTTCTGGAGTTGTTCTGTCAACTTTGGATGTGGCCGGAAGGATCGTACCGGTTGCTGAGCAGTATCACATTGATATGCAGCAGGGGACAAGTTATAACGGAAGCTTTGAACTCCTATTAAAGGAATTGGCGATCTACCGGCAGCGGAAGGAAAGGGTCCTTCTGGTTACCCAGTCCAGAACCCGTGGCAAGCGTCTGGCGCAGGACCTTATGGAGCATGATGTCAGGACTTTCTATTCAGACAGCTATGACAAGGAGATTCAGCCCGGAGAGGTGATGGTCACCTATGGACAGATCAGCCGGGGATTTGAATTTCCTGCCAGTGGTTTTGTCATTATTGCAGAGACGGATATCTTCGGCCAGCATCGAAAGAAGAGGAAGAAAAAACAGAAAAAGTACGAAGGGGAAAGCATCTCAGGCTTTCGGGATCTTACCCCGGGAGACTATGTGGTCCATGAGAATCACGGCCTGGGCATCTACCGCGGAATCGAGAAGATCGAGGTCGATGGGGTCTTAAAAGATTACATTAAAATCGAATATGCCAAAGGCTCTGTTCTCTATGTCCTGGCAACCCAGCTTGACAGTATTCAGAAATATGGCGGCGCTGACGGAAAGAAACCCAGGCTCAATACCCTGGGCGGTCAGGAATGGTCCAAAACCAAGGCTAAGGTGCAGTCTGCAGTCGGAGTCATTGCCAAAGACCTGGTAGATCTCTATGCTGTCCGTCAGGAGGATAAGGGATACCAGTACGGGCCGGATACCGAATGGCAGAAGGAATTTGAGGAATCCTTTCCCTATGAAGAAACCGATAGTCAGCTTTCGGCCATTGAAGATGTAAAGCGGGACATGGAATCCCCGAAGATCATGGACCGGCTGATTTGCGGTGATGTCGGCTACGGGAAAACGGAGATCGCCATGCGGGCTGCCTTCAAAGCCGTCCAGGAAAATAAACAGGTGGTCTATCTCGCTCCGACGACCATTCTCTGTGATCAGATCTACAATAATTTCGTCCAGAGAATGAAAGACTATCCGGTCACGATCGCAGAACTGTCACGTTTCCGCTCAGAGACGCAGCAGAAGGTGACCATCAAGCGGTTGAAGCAAGGGCTTGTTGATATTGTGATCGGCACCCACAGAGCTCTCTCGAACGATGTTAAATTCAAGGATCTGGGCCTTCTGATCATCGATGAGGAGCAGAGATTCGGCGTTCGACATAAGGAAAAGATCAAGCAGATGAAGAAAAATGTCGATGTGCTTTCTCTGTCTGCGACGCCGATCCCCAGGACCCTTCACATGAGTCTGGTCGGTATTCGGGATATGAGCGTCCTGGAAGAAGCACCGATCGACCGGCAGCCCATACAGACCTTTGTCTTTGAATATAACGAAGAAATGATCCGGGAGGCAATTGCGAGAGAGTTATCCAGGGACGGACAAGTTTACTTCGTTACGAATCGGGTGCGGAATATTGCAGACGTGGCTGCCCGGATCCAGGAACTTTTGCCGGATGCTACCGTTGCCTATGCCCATGGCCAGATGAATAAGAGTGACCTGGAAGAGATCATGGCCCGTTTTCTGAACCAGGAGATCGATATCCTGGTTGCAACAACGATCATTGAGATCGGTCTGGATATTCCGAATGTAAATACCATTATTATCAGTGATGCGGACCGGATGGGCCTGTCCCAGCTCTATCAGCTGAGAGGCCGGGTCGGCCGGAGTTCCCGGACAGCCTATGCTTTCTTCCTTTATAAGAAGGATAAGATCCTGAAGGAAGATGCAGAGAAGAGATTGTCCGCCATCCGGGAGTTTACGGACCTGGGATCCGGATTCAAGATCGCCATGCGGGATCTGGAGATTCGCGGAGCCGGAAATATGCTCGGAAAAGAGCAGCATGGCCACATGGAGGCGGTCGGCTATGACCTCTATTGCAAGATGCTGAATGAGGCAGTCAAGAAAGAAAAGGGAGAAGCAGTCGAGGAAGACTTCGATACAACGGTCGAGATCGATCTGGATGCTTATATCCCGACGGGCTATATTTCAGACGAAATACAGAGACTGGATATCTATAAGAGAATTGCCAGCATCCGGACCGAAGAGGATGCGCTGGAAATCTATGATGAATTGATTGACCGTTATGGAGAGCCGGGTCGGTCGGTAGAAAATCTGATCGAGATCGCTAAATTAAGGGCGCATGCGAGAAGGGCCTATATCTCAGAAATGCGGCAGACCAAGGATATGCTTCGGATCGTTCTCTATAAGAAGGCGAAACTCAATGTGGCAAAACTGCCACTGGTGGAGGAAAAGTTTGGGCCCTATGTACGTTTTGTGATGGCCGGAAAGAACGGGCCGGAATTCGATTATTATTATCAGATGGATTCGAGGATCCGAAAGCGGCAGCCTCTGGATCTCTTACGGGAGTTTGCGGACGGCTTATATGAGCTGGCTGTGGACGGGGCCTCGACATCTGTTGAATAAGTGCAAAGAAAAATATATAATACAAAAAGAATGCCCAAATTTCCCGGCCAAAGGTATTACTTTAAACCGGGATCTTATCAGATAGAAACAAGGAGAGACCGACATGTTTTCAAACAAAAGAGGTGCTGCTTTCTTACTGGCAGGATGTCTCGCTGCAGGAAGCCTTACAGGCTGCAGCTTTACCGATAATCAGGCACTGGTGAAAATTGACGACGGGAAGGACAAGATCACTTTCGGTTATGCAAATTTTAATGCGAAGATGACCCAGGCCATGTATGATGTCTTATATAAGACATCATCCCAGGCAAATTATAAGGATCTCTGGACCAAGGCGTCAGAGAGCGGAAGCGGCACGATGGAAACAAGTACCAAGTCGCAGATCCTTACAGGAATGAAGACTGCATACTTTCTCACCAAGAATGCCAAGGACTATGGCGTCGAGCTTTCGGCAGACGAAAAGAAGAAGGTCAAGGCAACAGCCAAAGAGTTTATGAAGGATAACTCCAAGGCAGCAAAGAAACAGCTGGGCGCCAGCCGGGAATATGTCGAGCACTATCTTGAAGACCAGCTTTATACAGAGAAAATGCAGACAGCCATTGAGGCGAAGGCAGATACCACGGTTTCCGATGAAGAAGCCAATATGAAGACCATAAGTTATGTCTACTTCACCGATCAGGTGACCACCGGAAGCGATGGAAAGCCGAAGGTGCCTACGGATGAGGAGATTGCCAAGGCCAAGGCTTCGGCAGAGGCCATTGCAACTGCATCGGATTTTGATTCGGCAGTTACTGCAAATGGCGGGACAGCGGAGAGCTTTAGTTACGATGCCGCTGCACTGAAGAAGGCTAAGAAGAGCGGCAGTGCTTCGACTTCCAGCGGAGACAGCCTTCCCTATGAGGTTTTGGAAGCGGTTGACGGACTGTCGAACGGACAGATCACGAAAGCGATCCATGTGAAAAACAAGGGCTATTATGTAGCTTCCATGAAGGCTGTGACAGATCAGGAGAAGACCGAATCCAATCGGACCAGTCTTTCGAATCAGAAGAAGACCGACTACTATAACAGTACTTTGAAGAAAATGGAAGCCAAGTCTACCTGGAAGGTGAATAAACGGCTCTGGAAGAAGGTTCGTTTTATCAACCGTTTCACAGGAAGCCTGGTAAAAGAGTCTAAAAAGTCCGAATCATCGGGCAAATGATCCGGGCCGATTGAGGACGGCAGAGAATTTGAACTGAGGGAATTCTCTTTTCTTTAGCCCCCAGTCCAATTTTATGAAAAAATTCACTTGCAAAGCAGACAAGGGATGTTATAATCGTTTGCGTTTGGTTCAAGCGAAAGGAAAAAATATGGAGCAGTATGTGATCAAGGGTGGCAATCCCCTGACCGGAGAAGTGGAAATCGGCGGAGCAAAGAATGCGGCACTGGCTATTATTGCAGCTGCAGTTATGACAGATGATACCGTCCGTTTGTCAAATGTGCCGGATGTCAGAGATGTGAATGTGCTTCTGGGCGCAATCGAAGACATCGGGGCGAAAGTGGAACGGCCGGAAAAGCATGTCGTAGAGATCAATGCTTCTACAATCCACAGTTTGTCTGTAGATTATGATTATATCAAGAGGATTCGGGCCTCTTATTACCTGTTGGGAGCTCTTCTGGGCAAATATCATAAGGCAGAAGTGGCCCTGCCCGGCGGATGCGATATCGGAAGCAGACCCATTGACCTTCATATCAAGGGATTCCGGGCATTGGGAGCTGATGTGGATATCAGCTATGGCTTGATTTCCGCTCATACCGACCGTCTGGTGGGCAATCATATCTATCTGGATAAGGTTTCCGTCGGTGCAACGATCAATATTCTGATGGCAGCCTCCCTGGCAGAGGGGAAGACTATTATTGATAACTGTGCCCGCGAACCCCATGTCGTAGATGTCGCAAACTTCCTGAACAGTATGGGAGCGGACATCCGTGGTGCGGGAACCGAGAGTATCCGTATCAATGGTGTGAAGAGATTGCATGGAACGGACTATTCCGTAATCCCGGATATGATCGAAGCGGGGACCTTCATGTGCGCAGCTGCTGCAGCCGGCGGAGATGTGACGCTTCGAAATGTCATTCCAAAGCACCTGGAGGCAACGACAGCCAAGCTTTTAGAGGCAGGCTGTCAGGTCATTGAATACGATGATGCCGTGAAGATCATTTCCAAGGGAAGACTGACCCATACCCAGGTTGCAACCCTGCCTTATCCCGGCTTTCCAACCGATATGCAGCCGCAGATGACAGTGGTCCTCGGCATAGCAGAGGGAACCTCTGTCGTTACGGAGAGCATTTGGGAGAATCGTTTCAGATATGTGGATGAACTGGCCCGGATGGGAGCCAATATCCAGGTAGAAGGCACGATTGCCATTGTAACAGGCGTAGATCATTATACCGGCGCCCGTGTGCAGTCTCCGGATCTTCGCGCCGGGGCGGCTCTTGTCATCGCCGGTCTTGCGGCTGACGGGATCACGGTTGTCGATGACATCTATTATATCCAGAGAGGATATGAATCTTTTGCCGAGAAGCTGCAGGGCCTGGGAGCTCAGATCGAGCAGGTTTCCAGCGAACACGAGATCCAGAAGTTCAAACTGAAGGTGTCCTGAAGGTTCCCTCCATGCTACAAAACCTAGTTTATGTATATTGAAAAAACGCCTCCCGGGGTGTAGATTCTCTATCGTAAGTTAAGTATAGAAAATTTCATATACAGAAGTTCCTTTATTCAGAGTGGTGGAGATACAGAGGATCAGAGAAACCACGGCAACCCCGGCGAAAGCAAGAAAGGTGCCAACCTGAGCGAGAAATCGAACAATGAGGGAATTTTCTATTCTTTATTGATCTGGTCCGCCTATGTATCAGGCGGATTTTTTATGTCAAAGGAGAGAAAAATGGACAAGAGACTTTTCACTTCCGAGTCTGTGACAGAAGGACATCCTGACAAAGTCTGCGATGCAATTTCTGATGCGATTCTGGATGCCTGCATGGAGCAGGACCCGATGAGCCGTGTGGCATGTGAGACAGCAGCCTGCACCGGTTTCGTACTGGTAACCGGTGAAATCACGACCAAGGCACAGCTCGACATCCCCTCCATCGTTCGTAAGACCGTAAATGAGATCGGCTACAACGATGCAAAGACCGGTTTCGATGGCAATACCTGCGCCGTTATGGTTGCTCTGGATCAGCAGTCTGCAGATATCGCTATGGGTGTTGATAAGGCCCTGGAGGCCAAGGAAGGCGAATTGAAGGATGACCTGGATACCGGTGCCGGCGACCAGGGAATGATGTTCGGTTATGCGACAAACGAGACCGAAGATTACATGCCTTACCCGATCAACCTTGCCCACAAGCTGGCAAAGCGTCTGACCGATGTTCGTAAAGATGGCACTCTGAAGTATCTTCGTCCGGATGGAAAGACCCAGGTTTCCGTAGAATATGATGAAAACGGCAAGCCTTGCCGCCTGGAAGCGGTTGTACTGTCCACCCAGCATGACGAGGATGTGACACAGGAACAGATCCATGAGGATATCAAGAAGTATGTCTTCGATCCGATCCTTCCCAAGGAACTTGTAGATGATAAGACAAAGTTCTTCATCAATCCGACCGGCCGTTTCGTCATTGGCGGACCTCACGGTGATGCAGGTCTGACCGGACGTAAGATCATTGTAGATACCTACGGTGGAATGGCTCGTCACGGCGGCGGAGCTTTCTCCGGTAAGGATTGCACCAAGGTGGACCGTTCTGCAGCTTATGCAGCACGTTATGTTGCAAAGAATATTGTAGCAGCAGGTCTTGCAGATCGTTGTGAGATTCAGCTTTCTTATGCAATCGGTGTTGCAGAGCCGACTTCTATCAATGTGGATACCTTCGGTACCGGTAAGCTTTCGGATGAGAAGCTGGTTGAAATCGTTCGTGAGAACTTTGACCTTCGTCCGGCCGGCATCATCAAGATGCTGGATCTTCGCCGTCCGATCTACCGTCAGACCGCAGCATACGGTCACTTCGGAAGAAATGACCTGAACCTGCCTTGGGAAGCCCTGAATAAGGTAGAGGATCTGAAGAAGTATCTGTAATTTCTTTTAAGAATATTTTCGAACATGCTATAATAAACGGAGCTGCGGACTGTCGCGGCTCCGTTTTTTACGAGAGAGAATCCGCTTCGGGGGAGGTCTATATTTGAAACTGAAGACCAGATTGATCATTTCTATATGCATTATTCTTTTTGTGCCTTTTCTCCTGGCAATCTGTGGTTTTGGCATGATTCATTTCGTCCGGACCCAGCAGAATGAGAATTATACGATCGAGGGCAGCTATCCTTATCTCACTGCCCTGATCCAGAATCTGGATGAAAAGTCCGATCCGGTCTATCGGGATCTGGAAAGCTGGGTCGAGGAAGCGCATAGCAGGGCCCTGGATCAAAAGGCCTTGCAGGATATGAATGAGAAGGTCAGAAAGCGGGGCTATTCTTATCTTCTGGTCCGGATCGACGGAAAAATAACTTTTAATGGGGCCGGGAGTGATGATCTGGCCCTGGGAACCGGTCAGCTGCCTCTTTACGGGGCCAACAGTCCAAAGACGAAGATCATTATTTATCTGAGCCAGAGGGAGATGGCCTTATTACGGCAGATCGATTTTGTGACCGGGGAGGGAGAGGAGTGCAGCGTCTTTATGGTGACGACTTCCCGCTCTGTCTTACCCGGGAATCGGAAGGCCATGTTCGACATCATTTTTTCTGTGCTTCTGATCCTGATCCTCACTGCGATCATCCTGGTGGGCTGGACCTATCGGGGGATCGTCCCGAGGCTGAAAACCCTGGTGAAGGCAGCCGGGGAGATCCGCGAGGGTGAGCTCGATCATCCTCTGGATGTCAGCGGACGGGATGAGATCAGTGAACTCTTCCGCGCTTTTGAAGATATGCGTAAGCGCCTCCAGGCCGCCTCCGTCGCTAAGATGCATGATGATGAGGAACAGCGCCAGCTCATTGCAAATATAGCCCATGACTTAAAGACACCGATCACAGCCATCAAGGGTTATGCAGAAGGCCTGAAGGACGGGGTGGCCAATACACCGGAAAAGCAGAAACTCTATCTCGGAACCATCTGCAATAAAGCGGATGAGATGAATGCCCTGATCAACGAATTGACCCTGTATTCCAAGATCGATATGAATAAGATCCCCTATAATTTTCAAAGTCTGAATGTGAAGAATTTCTTCATGGACTGCGCAGAAGAAGTGGGTATGGATCTGGAAGGCCAGAAAATCGAATTTAATTATTATAATTACGTGAATGATCACGTCAATATCATTGCGGATCCGGAACAGCTGGAACGGGTGATCCATAATATTATCGGAAATTCCGTAAAGTATATGGGAGATCGTCCCGGTGTGATAGAACTTCGTATCCGCGATGTCGGAGATTATATTCAGGTGGAGGTGGAGGACAACGGCAGAGGCATTTCTGCACGGGACCTGCCCTATATTTTCGACCGGACCTTCCGTGCGGACACTTCACGTAATTCCAATATCGGGGGCTCCGGTATCGGACTTTCCATTGTTAAGAAAATCATTGAAGACCATGGCGGCAATATCTGGGCGACCAGTAAGGAAGGCGTCGGTACCGTCATGTATTTCGTTTTGAGAAAAGATAAGACCGAAGCAAAGGAGAAAGCAAATGAACAGGATCCTGATCATTGAGGATGAAGTGGCAATTGCAGAGCTGGAGAAAGATTATCTCGAGCTCAGTGATTTTAAGGTAGATATTGAAAATGACGGTCAGAAAGGTTTGGATCAGGCTTTGCGGGGTCATTATGACCTCTTTATTCTGGACCTGATGCTTCCCGGCATGGACGGCTTTGAAATCTGTGAACGGATTCGTGAGAATACCAATAAGCCGGTCATTATGGTGAGCGCCAGAAAAGAAGACATTGATAAGATCCGCGGCCTGGGACTGGGAGCGGATGATTATATCACCAAACCCTTTTCCCCAGGCGAACTGGTCGCCAGAGTCAAGGCTCATATCCAGCGCTATGAGAGATTGACGGCACAGGGGATCGCTAAACAGAACAATGACATCCTCCATGTCCGCGGTCTGAAAATTGATCGGACTTCTCACAGAGTCTGGGTCCAGGGGGAAGAAAAGCAGCTGACCCAGAAAGAATATGAACTTTTGACCTTCCTGGCCGAACATCCCAATCATGTCTTCTCCAAGGCAGAGCTTTTTAAACGGATCTGGAACATGGATTCGATCGGAGACATTGCGACGGTTACGGTCCATATCAAGAAGATCAGAGAGAAGATCGAAGCGGACAAGAATAATCCCCAGTACATCGAAACCATCTGGGGCGTCGGTTACCGCTTCAAGATGTAAGGACAGGGATCCGGGAGAAGGAGAACGATGGAAAAACCCAAGATCATCCGGGAGACCCAGGACTATCTCATCGTATGGAAACCGGCCGGCATGGCTTCTGAGACGGCAAAAGTGACAGAGATGGATCTCGTGACCTGGCTTAGAAATGAGAGAAAAAGGAAAGGCGAAAAACCGGAGATCCATCTGATCGAGCGCCTGGACCAGCCGGTGGAAGGACTGCTTCTGGCAGCAAAGACTGGAAAGGCAGCTGCTTTGCTTTCGGAATGTCAAAGAAAGGGCTCATTGCAGAAGACCTATCTCGCTTTGGTTTCGGACCCTGGTGAGAGGACAAAAGATCCCCTGCCGGAAAGGGGGACTTTCGTAGACTTTATCAAGAGAAATCCGAAAAACCGTATGGCCGAGATCACAAAGGAAAAGGATCCGGCAGCAAAGAAAGCGATCCTTCACTATTCGATCAGGGAGGCGTCCGAAAGAAGCTATCTGGTAGAGATCCGGCTCGTCACCGGCCGCTTCCATCAGATCCGCCTGCAGTTTTCTTCCAGGGGCTGGCCGATCGTCGGAGACCGCCGCTACGGCGGCAGGGAAAGTGACTGTCTGCACCTTACTTCCTATCGCCTTACATTTCCCTGGAAGAAAGAAGTGGTATCGGAGGAGATCCTGCCCGCCTGGCTGCTGGAGAAATAAGACGGGAGCGGCTGGGGATTGACAAGGAAAAGAAAGCTTTCTAAAATAGATAAGCTAGTCTTATATTCGTGAGACAGATCAGAAAGAAAATTTAGAAACCTGTATTTCAGAGGAGAGAGGGAGATCATGGCTGAGAAAAAACTCGTGGCAGAGATTACTTCCATGGATGAAGATTTCACCCAGTGGTATACCGATGTCTGCATCAAGGCGGACCTGATTGCCTATTCCCATATCAAGGGATTCATGGTGATCAAACCTTACGGTTATGCAATCTGGGAGAATATGCAGAAGCTTTTGGATGACCGTTTTAAGAAGACCGGCGTGGAGAATGTTTACATGCCTCTTCTGATCCCTGAAAGCCTTCTTGCCAAGGAAGGAGAACTGGTCAACGGCTTTGCACCGGAAGTAGCCTGGGTTACAGCAGGCGGTACCGAGCCTCTGACCGAGCGTCTGGCCATCCGCCCGACCTCTGAGACGGTTTTCTCGGATTTCTATAAAGACGATGTTCACTCTTACCGGGATCTGCCCCGGCTTTATAACCAGTGGTGTTCCGTTGTCCGCTGGGAGAAGGAGACCCGTCCTTTCTTACGTTCCCGTGAATTCCTCTGGCAGGAAGGCCATACCATCCATGCCACCAGGGAAGAGGCAGAAGAGAGAACCCAGGACATGCTGAATCTCTATGCGGATTTCCTGGCAGAGGAGATGGCAATTCCGACCATTAAGGGACAGAAGACCGAGAAGGAGAAGTTCGCCGGTGCAGAGGCAACTTATACGGTAGAGGCTTTGATGCATGATGGTCGTGCCCTGCAGTCCGGAACCAGTCATTTCTTCGGTCAGAAGTTCAGCCAGGCTTATGACATCACCTTTACTGATAAGGATAATAAGCTGAAGTACGTATGGCAGACTTCCTGGGGAACGACGACCCGTATGATCGGTGCTATGATCATGGTTCACGGAGACAACCGGGGACTTGTCATCCCGCCTCATATTGCACCGATTCAGGTAGATATCGTGCCTATCCAGCAGAGGAAGGAAGGCGTGTTAGAGAAAGCCTATGAGATCCGCGACCTTTTGTCGAATTTCAAAGTCAAGGTGGATGACAGCGACAAGAGCCCGGGATTCAAATTCGCCGAGCAGGAAATGAGAGGCATTCCTTTAAGGATCGAGATCGGACCCAGAGACATTGAGGCCGGAAAGTGCATGATCTCCAGAAGAGATACCCTGGAGAAGATCGAGGCACCCTTAGACGGCCTCGAAAAGACGGTTTCGGACCTTCTGGAGACCATTCAAAAGGATATGCTGGCAAAGGCTAAGGCCCATATGGATGAAATGACCTATGAAGCCAGGACAACCGAGGAATTCAAGAATCATTTTGAGAACAAGCTTGGCTTTGTAGAGGCCATGTGGTGCGGTGACCGCTCTTGTGAGGACAAGATCAAGGAAGACCTGGGCGTTACCAGCCGCTGCATTCCTTTTGTTCAGAAGAATCTGTCCGGAAAATGCGTCTGCTGCGGAAAGCCGGCAAAGAAGATGGTCATCTGGGCAAAGGCTTATTGATCAGGAGTATCGCTTTGCTTATGGAAATAAAATTGCCACTTAGTGTTACAAATATCATAAGAAAGCTGGAAAAGCACGGACACGAAGCCTACGCAGTAGGCGGCTGTGTCCGTGACTGCTTTCTGGGGAAAGTGCCCAAGGACTGGGATATCACGACTTCGGCAAGGCCGGAAGAAGTCAAGGAAATCTTCCCGAAGACGATCGATACCGGGATTCAACATGGGACGGTTACGGTCATGATCGATCACGTCGGCTACGAAGTGACGACCTATCGGCTGGACGGCGTCTATAAGGATGGCCGGCATCCGGAGCAGGTCACTTTTACACCGAGTCTCCTCGAGGATCTGAAACGAAGGGATTTTACCATCAATGCCATGGCCTACAATCCTTCAACGGGTCTTGTAGATGCTTTTGATGGTCAGAAGGACCTGGCAGACGGCTTGATCCGCTGTGTCGGAGACCCCGAAAGACGTTTCTCAGAGGATGCTCTCCGTATGATGCGAGCCATCCGTTTTGCGGCGCGTTTTGATTTTCGAATCGAAGAGGAGACCTACCGGGCGATCCGGGATCTGGCACCGACTCTGTCTAAGGTCAGTATGGAACGGATCCGGGATGAATTTGAGAAGACCATTACCTCCGATCACCCGGAAAGGATCCGGGACTTCTACGAGACCGGCCTGCTCTCTGTCTTTCTCCCGGAATGGAAAGCCATGGAGGAAACCGAACAGCATACCGTTCACCATTGTTACAATGTGGCCGGGCATACGATCGAAGTGATGAGAAATATCCCGGGGAAAGATTACCTCCGCCTGGCAGCCCTTCTTCATGATGTAGATAAGCCGGCCTGCGAGAGGATCGATCAGGCCGGGGTCTCACATTTTGACGGTCATCCGGCAATGGGCGCTGTGGACGCCGGGAAAATCTTAAAAAGACTTCGTTATGATAATGAAACCATCAAAAAAGTGGTGAATCTCATCCGCTGGCATGATGAGAGGCCAAAGCTCAAAGACAAAAAGATCCGTCTTCTCATATCTCGTGTCACAAAAGAAGCTTTCCCGGATCTCCTTCTTCTGAAGCGGGCGGATACCCTGGGACAAAGCACTTATAAGAGGGAAGAGAAACTGGCCTATATTGACCGTCTGGAAGAGGCCTTTCATCAGATCCTGGAGAGAGAGGATCCTTTATCGGTAAAGGACTTGAAGGTCACCGGAAAAGACCTTCTGGAACTTGGCATTCCTCAGGGAAAAGCAGTCGGGCAGGTCTTACGGGAACTTTTGAACCTGGTCCTCGGGGATCCGGCTCTGAATGAGAGAGAAAAACTGCTTGAAATTGCTGCAAGATGGATGGAAAAAGATACATCTTTCTAATATGGTGTGGTAAGATAAAACTGCTGAAGCTTGCAGAATCGTCTTTTTTAAAAGAGCCTGCAGACTTCATGGCTTTATTTGTTCATAAACTACATTCAGGAGGGAATTATGGGCTATAAAGAAACTTATAATGAGTGGCTGAATGATCCTTACTTCGATGAAAAGACGAAGGAGGAACTCAGAGGGATCGCCGGTGATGAGAAGGAGATCGAAGATCGTTTTTACCGGGATCTGGAATTCGGTACGGCAGGCCTCCGCGGCGTCATCGGCGCAGGTACCAACCGTATGAATATTTACACGGTGCGAAAGGCTACCCAGGGCCTGGCCAACTATATCAATAAGGTTGGAAAGGCAGGACAGGGTGTCGCAATTTCCTATGATTCCCGTCATATGTCGCCGGAATTCGCGGATGAAGCAGCGCTCTGCCTTGCAGCAAATGGAATCAAGGCCTATGTTTTCGAGTCCCTTCGTCCGACACCGGTTCTGTCCTTTGCGGTCCGTTATCTGAAGGCAGCGGCCGGTATCAATATTACTGCCAGCCATAATCCGAAGGAATATAACGGTTATAAGGTCTACTGGGAAGATGGTGCACAGATCACACCGCCACATGACACCGGAATCATGGATGAAGTCCGGGCAGTCAGGGATTTCAGTGCAGTAAAGACCATGGAGAAGAAGGAGGCAGAGGATGCCGGCCTTTATATCACGATTGGTGAGGATGTAGATAATGCCTATGACAAGGAAGTTCGTTCTGTTGTCATTCATCAGGATTGCATTGACAAGGTCGGAAAAGACATTAAGATCGTCTACAATCCGCTCCATGGCACAGGAAATATTCCCGTCAGAAGAGTGTTAAAGGAACTTGGCTTCCCGAATGTCTATGTCGTACCGGAACAGGAAAAGCCGGACGGAGACTTCCCTTCTGTTTCTTACCCCAACCCGGAGAATCCCGAGGCCTTTGTTCTGGGAGAAAAGATGGCAAAGGAGATCGGCGCTGACCTGATCCTTGCTACGGATCCGGATGCGGATCGTCTGGGTGTTCATGTCCTGGATTCAAAGACCGGTGAATATCATGCCCTGACCGGAAATATGTCCGGCTGCCTGATCGGTTATTATATCTTAAGCCAGAAGCTGGCTGTGAATGGAAAACTTCCGGAGGACGGAGCTTTTATCCGATCCATTGTTACGACCAATATGGCAGATGCCATTGCAGCGGACTTCCACGTTCAGCTGATCGAAGTTCTGACCGGATTCAAGTGGATCGGACAGAAGATCCTGGAGTTTGAGCGCAGCGGAAAGGGAACCTATCTCTTCGGTATGGAGGAGAGCTACGGTTGTCTGCCGGGAACCTATGCAAGAGATAAGGATGCCGTTGCTGCATCCATGGTTCTCTGTGAAGCTGCAGCATATTACAAGACCAGAAATATGACCCTCTGGGATGCTATGCTGGAGATGTATGAGAAGTACGGCTATTATCGTGATGAGGTCAGCTCTGTAACCCTTGCCGGCAAGGAAGGCATTGAGAAGATCGGAAAGATCATGGAAGAACTCCGAAACAATGCGCCTGCAGCCATCGGTTCTTACAAGGTAGAGAAGATCCGCGATTATGAGAAGGATACCATTCTGGATCTTTCCAGCAATGAAGTGACAGCTACCGGTCTTCCCAAATCCAATGTTCTCTACTATGAACTTTCGGATGCGGCATGGGTCTGCGTTCGCCCGTCCGGTACCGAGCCCAAGATCAAGTTCTATTTCGGAGTCCGTGGTAGCTCCATGGACGATGCCCAGAAACAGGAAAAGGACATGAAAGAGGCCCTGGATGCCCTGGTTCAGCCTTTAATCTGACTTTTGGGCCTACTTTTCTTGACAATCGGAAGGGAAACCATTATAAGTAGATAAGAGGTTAAACCGCGGAGGCTACTGCGGAAATATCGAATTACTATTGAAAATAGGAGGAAGTAAAAATGAATAAGTCTGAATTAGTTGCAGCAATTGCTGAGAAGGCTGAGCTTTCCAAGAAGGACGCTGAGAATGCTCTGAAGGCATTTACAGATGTTGTTGCAGATGAGCTGAAGAAGGGTGAGAAGATCCAGCTGGTTGGCTTCGGCACCTTTGAAGTATCTGAGAGAGCAGCTCGTACCGGACGTAATCCCCAGACTGGAGATGAGATGAAGATTCCTGCATCCAAGGCTCCGAAGTTCAAGGCAGGAAAGGCTCTGAAGGATATCGTTAACGGTTAATTCCTTTTCAAAGAGAGTCAACGGACAGGCCCAAGGGGATTCCCTTTGGGCCTGATTTTTATTCGGAGGAAAGAGAGGAAATCGATGGCAGAGGAAGCAAACAAAACCATGCGGCTTGATAAATTCTTGAAAATTTCAAGGATCATCAAGAGAAGAACCGTGGCAAATGAAGCCTGCGATGCCGGAAGAGTACAGGTCAATGGCAGACCGGCCAAGGCATCGGTTCAGGTGAAGCCGGGTGATACCATAGAGATCGCATTCGGAAATAAGACAGTAAAGGCAGAAGTTCTGGATGTGAAAGAATCGATCCGGAAGGAAGATGCAGAGAAAATGTTCCGCTATCTTTGAACTGATGGATCGGGGATTTTTCTCCGTCGGCAAAGGATCCTGCCGGCTGGAGAAGATCTTGTACTTTGTTTTTAGAGGATTGGAATATGTCAGAAGGACCGAATACAAATAAGCTTGTGAAAAAGCAGAAGAGAAGACGGAGGGCTGCCAGACTTTTTACCTATATCACGGCAGTCTTTCTGGCTTTTGTCCTGACCATTCAGATGGTCTCCCTCTATAAGAAAAAGCAATTCTATGAGAACAAGGAGGCTGCCCTGCAGGCAGAGAAGGCAGATCTCAAGGAAGAATCCAAGGCTTTGAAAGGCTATGAGGCTTATACGAAATCATCGGAATACGTAGAAGATACGGCCAAGAGCAAACTTGGAATGCTCCATGAGAATGAAATCATTTTCCGGGAGAAGAAGTGATGGCGGCAGGTCTTTCTATCCTCCATCCACTGGAACAAAGGGTCAGAGACTATATCCGAGAGGAAGACCTTCTGGATAGCAGTCATCGGACGGTTCTTGCTGCAGTGTCCGGAGGAGCGGATTCGGTTGCCCTTCTTCGGATCCTTTGCGCCTTGAAAGAGGAAGAGCATCTCAAGCTTTATGCGGTGCATGTGGAACATGGGATTCGCGGTGAAGAGAGCCGGCAGGATCAGGCCTTTGTAGAGAGACTCTGTCATGCTCTTTCTGTGCCTTTGTCCGTTTATTCAGTGGATTGCCTCTCTTATGCGAAAGAAAAGAAAAAGTCTCTGGAGGAGGCGGCCAGGGAACTTCGCTATCAGGCCTTCTACAAGGCAGCTGATACTTTGCGTAAAGAAAGCGGATCCTGCCGGATCGCGGTTGCCCATCACCTGGATGACAATGCGGAGACTCTTCTCCTCCAGCTGGTCCGTGGAACCGGCTGGAGAGGTCTGTGTGGCCTGAAACCGCTTTCCGGTTCTGTCATCCGGCCCATGCTCTGCGTCAGCCGTAAGGAGATCGAAGCCTATCTCAAAGATAAGGATCAGTCCTATCGGACAGATCGCACCAATCTGGACACCTCGATCCCGAGAAATTTGATCCGCCACGAGGTGATGCCTCTCCTTTCTTCCATTAATGAGAAAGCTGCCCTTCATATCAGCCAGACCGCAGGGGTGATGCGAGAGCAGAGCCGGATCTTTGAACAGGAGATCCGGGAAAAAGAAGAGGCAATTATTTATCGGAAAGAGCGCCCGGAAGATGGGAAGGCCCTGCAGCCGGCGGAAATCCCGCTTGCGAATCAAGCCAGGATCCCGCCGCTTTTTCGAAAGCGTCTTATGGCTCTGGATTCGGACAGCTTAAAACGAGAGGTCCTTCTTTTCTGGTTTCGGACTTATATGGCAGGAAGCGGCAGGGATGTCGGAAGGACCCATATCAGAAAGGCTCTGGAACTGGCTGAGACCAAAGGCAATCGTACCTGGCTTCTACCCAAGGGTTATTACCTTCAGGCAGAGGGAAGTCTGCTCTACCTCAGGAAAAGATCGGACGGGTCTATATTTCCTCAGGGGAAAGATAAACCATGGCTGGGTCCCAATGAGAGCCTTCTTCTTCCCAAGCTGTCAGTCGGAGAGACCAGGGAGTTTCCACTGGCAGGGGGAAGGCTTAAAATCAGTCTCAGGGAGAGAAAACCGGGTCCGGTGGATCAAAAGATTCGGGAGACAGCGACCTATACGAATGACTTGGATTATGATATGATTAGTGACAATCTAAGAATTCGGAGCCGAATGGCGGGAGATCGGATCTCACTTTCGGCATCGGGCGGGCATCGGAAATTGAAGGACTTCCTCATTGATCAGAAGATTCCAAAGGAGGAGAGGGACAGGATCCCCCTTCTTTGCAGCGGGTCGGACGTTCTTCTTGTGATGGGGCTTCGCCTGGCTTCGGATGTCTGGATCAGAGAGGATACGAAATCAGTATTTAGAATCAGTTGGAGAAAGGCAGATTCATGAGTGAGAAAATTAGTGTGATGCTTTCGGAAGAGGACTTGGACAAAAGGATCCGTGAGCTTGGCGCACAAATCAGTGAGGATTATAAAGGCGAGGAGATCCTTCTTGTCGGTGTCCTGAAAGGGGCGGCTTTCTTCTGTACGGAACTTGCAAAGAGAATTATGGTCCCGGTGGTGATCGATTTCATGGCCACCAGCTCTTATGGCAGCGGAACCGTGTCTTCCGGTGAAGTAAAGGTCACCAAGGAACTGGATACGGATGTTACGGGAAAGAATGTGCTGATTGCCGAGGATATCATTGATAGTGGCAATACCTTGTCCTTCCTGCTCAAGTATTTTACGGAAAAGGGTGCGAAGAGTGTTCGCCTGGCTGCCATGCTGGATAAGCCGGATCGGAGAGAAGTCGATGTCCATGTGGATTATACGGGCTTTACCATTCCGGACGAATTTGTTGTGGGTTATGGTCTGGACTATGACCAGAGATACCGGAATCTGCCTTATATCGGTGTCTTGAACCTGGATGACTGAGATGACAATTGAATTAGAATGGGAGAAAGACATTGAATCAGAGAAGAAGCTGGGGAATCTACATCCTCTTCCTTGTTCTTTTGGCTGCTGTTTGGTTTGCCTCTTCTGCGAGACGTACGGCGGGCATCAGTAAATCGGCCTTTGAGAAGGATCTGAAAAGCGACAATATGGTTTCTGTGGAAGTCCGGCAGAATGAGGCTGTGCCTACCGGAGCTGTTTCATATGAGACATCGGATTCCAAAGACAGCCGGATCTATTATGTCTCCGATGTGAAAGAAGCAGAGGCAATGCTGGATGATGCCGGTATTTCCTACCAGATACAGGATGTTAAGGATAATAACTGGCTTAGCATTCTCCTTCCGACAATTTTAACGGGCGTCTTTATTGTACTTTTCCTTGTCCTGCTTAGCAGTATGCAGTCCCGCGCCATGAATGGCGACGGAGCCGGCGGCCGGATGGCAAATTTCGGGAAAAGTCATGCCAAATTAACGCATCCGGAAGATTCCAAAGTCCGTTTTGATGATGTTGCCGGTCTGCATGAAGAAAAGGAACAGATGAAGGAAGTTGTAGATTTCCTGAAGGATCCGGACAAATATACCCGGATCGGAGCGCGGATTCCCAAGGGCATGCTTCTTGTCGGCCCTCCCGGAACCGGTAAGACCATGCTGGCCAAGGCCATCGCAGGAGAAGCCGGCGTCCCCTTCTTCTCGATTTCCGGATCGGACTTTGTGGAAATGTTTGTCGGAGTCGGTGCATCTCGTGTCAGAGATCTCTTTTCGGAAGCAAAGAAAAATGCTCCCTGCATCGTTTTTATCGATGAAATTGATGCTGTGGCCCGGAAGAGAGGCGCCGGCCTGGGTGGCTCCCATGATGAGAGAGAGCAGACTTTGAACCAGATGCTGGTGGAAATGGACGGTTTTGATGTCAATACCGGCATTATTGTCTTAGCTGCAACCAACCGGGTAGATATTCTGGATCCTGCCATTATGAGACCGGGACGATTCGACAGGAAGGTCTATGTTGGACGGCCGGATATCCGGGAGAGAGAAGAGATCCTTCTGGTTCATTCGAAAAATAAACCCCTGGGCGATGATGTGGATCTGACCCAGATCGCTCAGACTACAGCAGGTTTTACCGGAGCGGACCTGGAAAACCTCCTGAACGAGTCTGCCATTCGGGCGGCAGAAGAAAATAAGAATTATATCACCATGGATGATATCAAGACCAGCTTTGTGAAGGTGGGTCTTGGAACGGAGAAAAAGAGCCGCATCATTTCAGAGAAAGAAAAGAAGATCACGGCTTATCATGAATCCGGACACGCGATCCTTTTCCATCTTCTGCCGGATGTAGGACCGGTTTATTCGGTTTCCATTATTCCGACCGGAATGGGAGCTGCGGGATATACCATGCCTCTTCCGGAAAAGGATGAGATGTTTTTGACCAGGAGTAAGATGCTTGAGGATATCGAAGTATCCCTGGGCGGCCGCATCGCCGAGCAGTTGATCTTCGGCGATATTACGACCGGTGCTTCCAATGATATTAAGCAGGCTACCAGAACGGCCAGAGATATGGTCATGAAATATGGTATGTCGGATCATATCGGAACCATCTGTTATGAAGAAGAGGACGAAGAAGTCTTCCTCGGTAAGGATCTGGCCCATACCAAACCCTATAGTGAAGAAATTGCAACCGAGATCGACAAGGAAGTGAAATCCATTATGGACCAGTGTTATGCCAAGGCGACAGAACTGATTCAAAGCCATATGGATGTCCTTCATGCCTCTGCAAAACTTCTTATGGAAAAAGAGAAGATCAACCGTCAGGAATTCGAGGCACTTTTCGAAAAGGAAGAGCCTGTAGAAGCATAAGAAAGGGGTAGTTAAACTGGAGGATTGATAGTGAAGGCCAGAGACAGCTGACAATTTGCACAAAAGCAAGACCCAATCTTTGTGAACATTGTGCAGACTTCTTGCCACGAGCGTGATACTATCATAATCGTAAAGACCCCCAATACATATAAATATTTTTACTACCCCCTATAAAAGTAAAAATACCTTCTCCAAGCAGCCGTGAGGCTGCTTTATTTTTCCGCGGATACTACGAGCGGAGCCGAAAAAGCCCCAGCCTCCGGGAGACACGCTTGCGTGTCGAGCCGTGAGGCCGGGGCTTTTTCGATTGCGCGACAGCGCGAAACGAAAAAATTGCGTAAGCAATTTTTGAGTCTTCCGCTCGTAGTATCTGCGAAACGAACTTAGATTAAATTGGTTTCCTGCAATAGACATTTGTGTTAAAATGTCTGAGATTGGAGGAAAAGCTAATGAACCGTGATGCGATATTCAGCGATGGCACAAATTTCTTCGTGAGTCCCTGGGAGCCTGAGCCCGGCGATACTGTAACCATTCGATTCCGGGCAGGTGCAGAAGACCATTTAGACGTGTCATTACTCACACATTACGATGAGATCCCAATGAAAACAGAAGAGCAGACGGAAGTCTTCTCTTACTATACCTGTAAAGTACGCCTGGGGGACAGCCCTTTCAGCTATCTCTTTCATATTCGTGATCTGGATACAGACGAAGAGGCTTTTTTTGACCGTTACAGTCTGACCGACCAGCCACGCTGGCAGTATGTCTTCACCCTGGTTCCCGGATTCTCGACACCGGACTGGATGAAGGGAGCGGTGATCTATCAGATCCTTGTGGACCGTTTCTATAATGGGGACCCGGAAAATGACGTTCTGACCAATGAATACCACTATGTCGGCCATATGGTCCAGAAAATTGAGGACTGGAATCAGAAGCCTGCCGATCTGGACGTAGGCAATTTCTATGGCGGTGATCTCGAAGGCGTAAGGCAGAAGATGTACTATCTGAAAAGCCTTGGCGTAGAGGTGATCTATTTTAACCCGATCTTCGTTTCTCCCTCCAACCATAAATATGATATTCAGGATTACGAGCATATCGATCCGCATTACGGGAAGATCCTTGTCGATCAGGGACAGGTCCTTTCCAATGGTGATACAGACAACAGGCATGCTACGCGTTATGTGAATCGTGTTACCAGGGAGGAGAACCTGGAGGCATCCAACCGCTTTTTCTGTGATTTTGTAAAGGAAGCCCACGCAAGAGGCATCCGGGTCATTTTAGACGGTGTCTTTAATCATTGCGGTTCTTTTAATAAGTGGATGGACCGGGAACGGATCTATGAGGATCAGCCGGGCTACGCACCCGGGGCCTATATTTCCGAAGACAGCCCCTATCACAACTATTTTGACTTCGAGAGAGGGTCTTCGTGGCCCTATAACAAGGCCTATGACGGCTGGTGGGGGAATGATACCCTTCCAAAATTAAACTATGAAGGTTGTCAGGAACTGGAGGATCATATCCTAAACATTGCAAAAATGTGGGTCTCGGCACCTTATCAGGTCGACGGCTGGCGGCTGGATGTCGCTGCGGACCTGGGTCATAGCGAAGCCTATAACCACTCTTTCTGGAAGAAATTCCGTAAGGCAGTGAAGGAAGCAAACCCGGATGCCGTGATCCTGGCAGAGCACTATGGAGATGCGAAAAACTGGCTGAGGGGGGATGAGTGGGATACCATCATGAATTATGACGCCTTTATGGAGCCGGTATCCTATTTTCTGACGGGCATGGAAAAGCACAGCGATGAATTTGAAGCGGATATGCTGGGTGATGGAGAACGCTTTGAACTGACCATGCGCCATACCATGACGGAATTTCTGACACCGTCTCTGTATTCGGCAATGAATCAGCTGTCCAATCATGACCACTCCAGATTCCTGACGCGGACCAATCATAAGGTTGGCCGGGTTCAAAGCCTTGGAAGAAAGGCTGCGGAAGAGGGCGTAAATAAAGCGGTTCTGAAAGAAGGAGCCCTGATGCTTTTGACCTGGCCGGGTGCACCTTGCATTTATTATGGAGACGAGGCCGGCGTCTGCGGCTTTACCGATCCGGATAACAGGCGGACCTATCCCTGGGGAATGGCAGATTATCATCTGCTCGACTTTCACAGAGATATGATCTTCCTTCATAAAAGCAATCCTTCGCTTCGGATCGGGGCCTTCATTTTTCTGAAGTGCCAAAAGAATCTGGTCAGTTACGGGCGGTTCACAAGGGACGAATCGATGGTGATCGCAGTAAACAGCGGGGCTGATCCGATCGATGCAGATCTTCCTGTCTGGAAGGCAGAGGTGCCGAAGGATGCAGTCATGCATCAGCTTATGATGACCAACGCGGTCGGATACTCCATTATGGACGTTCGTATGCCGGTGACGGAGGGCAATCTGCACCTTTCCCTGAAGCCCTATGAGGCGGTGGTTTTACGTTACCGGAGAGCCTGAAAGAAAGAGGCTGTTTCTGCTTCTCGGCTTCTTTTGCCTGCGAGTCGGATCGTTTGGGACAGAGCCCGGCCTGTAGAAAAGAAGACGCTTGCACGGTCGATAAAACTATGATATAATTCCGTTTTGTCTAAGAAATATAGACCAAGTTGGGTGGTTTCCCGAGCGGCCAAAGGGGACAGACTGTAAATCTGCTGCTTTATGCTTCGGTGGTTCGAATCCACCACCACCCATCGCCGGTGTGGCGGAATAGGCAGACGCGCGGGACTTAAAATCCCGTGGTGGCGACACCGTGTCGGTTCGAGCCCGACCACCGGCAGCAATATTTGAGAGGGGATCTTGCAAAGGAGCAGGATCCCCTCTTTGTATTCGCATAAATACAATTCACCTGAAATGCATAATAGATGAATAAACTGATAATTGAAAGAAATTCATGTAAAATTTGTCTGTGATATAGAAAACATGGCGGGAAACGGGAAAAACGGATTTTGGTTTCCACAGATCCATCCGACCGATGAACTGTAAACATACACAATAATTGCATATTATGGATGAAATATACATGCAAATGGATACAGGATCAGGTGAAAGCCGTTCATTTAACGGTTGACGAATTATTCAGCTTTTGTATAATACAACTATCAATAAAAGAAACAGACTGGGTGTACAAAGATGTGCAGATCTCGATCTGTACATCTTTTTTAAACGTTTTTACGTTGACGTGGTAAAGTGAAAAATCACAAAGCCAGGGCAAGTGAAATCCATAAGGAAAAGAGGAAAGTAAATTGACAAAGTACATGGTTAAGCGTGTGATCCTCGCAGTCGTGTCAATCATCATAGTCACGCTGATCACATTCTTCGTAATGAACCTGATTCCGGGCGGACCCTTTAGTTCGGAGAAGGCACCGTCTCAGGCAGTTTTGGATGCACTGAATAAGCGTTACAATCTGGATAAGCCTCTGGGCCAGCAATACCTTCTCTATATGAAGAATCTTCTTCACGGAGACTGGGGCGTGGATATGAAGAATGGCCGTGACATCAGCCATGACATGTTTTCTAAGTTTGCAATCTCTGCGAAGCTTGGCGGAATCGCTATGATCATTGCTCTGATTGTCGGCGTTGTTTTGGGTTCCATCGCTGCATTGAACAGAAATAAAATGTCA
Organism: Porcibacter vitabionis; assembly: GCF_046263795.1. NCBI lineage: Bacteria > Bacillati > Bacillota > Clostridia > Lachnospirales > Lachnospiraceae > Porcibacter > Porcibacter vitabionis. The sequence goes on from NZ_JBJYZD010000013.1 coordinate 56,921, forward strand.
GACCGTATCATTATTTTCTTTACGACACTGGGAACAGCAATGCCTTCCTTTATCCTGGCAACCTTCCTGCTTCTGGTTTTCTGTGTGCAGCTTGGCCTTTTCCCGGTCTACAGTGATAACCCGAGTCTGGTCCTTCCAATCATTTCGCTGGCAGTTTATCCGACAGCTTATATCACGAGACTGACGAAGACTTCCATGCTGGATGCTTTGAGCCAGGATTATATCCGGACAGCCCGGGCCAAGGGTGTCAGCAAGAACAAGGTGATTTTCGTACATGCCTTGAAGAATGGACTGATTCCTGTTGTGACTTATCTTGGACCTCAGATTGCTTATATCATTACCGGTTCCATGGTTGTTGAGACCATCTTCACAGTACCCGGACTTGGTACTTATTTCGTAAAGGCGATCACTGACCGGAACTATTCCGTTATCATGGCAACAACCATTTTCCTGGCAATCCTTATGATTGTCGCAAATCTGATCACGGATATTGTTTATAAGCTGATTGATCCGAGAATTACATTTGACTGATCCCGCAGGAGGAAATAAGAATGGCAGACAATGAAACTACTTATAAGAGACGCCAGTTTTTATCTGCGCAGATCGATTTAAGTAAATTTAATAAAAAGAATTTTGAAAAGGCGACAGACGAGGAAAAGAAACAGCAGGATGTTATGGGAGAGTCTTCCACCTTCCTGAAGGATGGAATGAGACGCCTCAGGAAAAACCATATGGCAATGGCTTCCATCATTGTTCTGGCAGTCCTGATCCTTGCAATTATTATTCTTCCGATCATCGTTCCTTATTCCTATAGTGACATGGTCACTTTAAATGGCCGGCGTGATGGTACTGCAGTAAATCTGACACCCATGCAGTATTCCACCAGAGAACTCCAGTATATGAAGGAAACAGGAAAGAACCTTTTCCCTCATATTTTAGGAACGGATTCCCTGGGACGAGATTATTTCATTCGTGTTGTCTATGGAACAAGAGTCAGCCTCTCCGTAGGTATTGTTTCCGCCATCATGGTTTTGATCATCGGTGTTATTTACGGAACGATTTCCGGATATTTCGGTGGCAAGGTCGACCTTGTTATGATGCGTATCGTCGACATCATTTATTCTCTGCCGGATATGCTGATCATCATTCTCTTGTCCGTCGTATTGAATGCAAGACTGGCACCTTTGATCAAGGGAACGGTTTTCGCAAAACTCGGCGGTAATATGCTGGCCATGTTCATCGTCTTTGCCCTCCTCTACTGGGTCGGCATGGCAAGACTGGTCAGAGGCCAGATCCTTTCCATTAAGAACAATGAATATATCCTGGCTGCAAAAGCCATTGGTACGCCGAGTGGCACAATCATGCGGAAGCACATCGTTCCCAATGTACTTTCCATTATCATAATCACAACAGCCCTTCAGGTGCCGAGCGCAATCTTCACGGAAAGCTACCTGTCCTTCCTGGGACTTGGTGTCAGCCTCCCGATGACCTCCCTCGGTTCTCTGGCAAATGATGCCCGTCAGACCATTTCTTCAGCTCCTTATCGTTTGATGGTTCCGGCATTGGTTATCGTTCTGATCGTTCTTGCTCTGAATCTGATTGGTGACGGTCTTCGTGATGCATTCGATTCGAAGCTGAATTAAGGAGGAAGTCATGGCTGAAGAAAATAATACACTTCTGGAGGTCAATAATCTCCAGACCAGTTTCTTTACGGATGCTGGTGAAGTAAAAGCGGTAAACGGAGTCAGCTTCTCCCTGGAGAGAGGAAAGACGCTTGGCATCGTTGGAGAGTCCGGATCCGGAAAATCGGTAACCGCATATTCCATTATGCAGATCCTGGCAGAGACCGGAAAGGTCGTAGGCGGATCCATTAAATACAAGGGTGAGGACATCACCAAATGGGATGAGAAGAAATTGGAAACCTTCCGTGGAGATAAGGTATCGATCATCTTCCAGGATCCTATGACTTCCTTGAACCCCGTATTCACAATCGGTTATCAGTTGAAGGAGGCCATCCTTCTTCATACGAATAAGAATAAGGAAGAGGCGGAGAAGAGAGCTGTTGAAATGCTGACACTGGTTGGCGTTAACGAGCCGGAGAGCCGTCTCAAGCAATATCCTTTTGAACTGTCCGGAGGTATGCGCCAGCGTGTCATGATCGCCATGGCACTCTGCTGTGAGCCGGATATCCTGATCGCAGATGAGCCGACAACGGCATTGGATGTTACCATTCAGGCACAGATCCTGGAATTGATGCAGGACCTGCAGAAGAAGCTTGGCATGGCTATCATTATGGTAACCCATGATCTGGGTGTCATTGCTTCCATGTGTGATGAGATCCTTGTCATGTATGGCGGACGGGTCTGTGAGCGCGGTACGGCAGATGATATCTTCTATCGTCCGGCTCATGAATATACCAAGGGTCTCCTTCGTTCGATCCCGACCAAAGAAAATATGAACGAGCGGCTGGTACCGATCGGCGGAACACCGATCAACCTTCTGAACATGCCGAAGGGATGTGCCTTCTGCCCCCGATGTGAGAATGCGATGAAGATCTGTCTGGAAGAACTTCCAGAGGAGTATCAGGTTGGTGAAAATCATCGGGCAAGCTGCTGGATGAATGTAAAAGATCTCTTTATGAGTGAGGAGGCGAAGGCATGAGCGAGAATGAAAAGAAGCCGCTCCTGAAAGTGGAACACTTGAAGCAATATTTCCCGGTTTCTCAGGGCTTCCATAAGATTCCGCTGAAGGCAGTCGATGATATCTCCTTTGAGATCATGCCGGGTGAGACGCTCGGTCTGGTCGGTGAGTCCGGATGCGGAAAGACGACCGTCGGCAGATCCATTCTTCATCTTTATGAGCCGACCGGAGGACGCATTATATTTAATGATAAAGTCCTTTTTGACAGCGGTGAACAGTATGATGAAGATGGAAAACTGATCACGGATTCGAATGGAAAGCCTAAATTAGGCAAGAAAGTTTCCGTCAATATGCTTCCCTATCGTAAGGAAATGCAGATGGTTTTTCAGGATCCCTATTCTTCTCTGGATCCACGTATGACGGTTGAAGACATTGTCGGAGAGCCTTTGGATACCCATCATCTGTATAAGACCAAGGAAGAACGCCGCGCCAAGATTTTACAGCTTCTGGATACCGTAGGATTGAACGCCGAGCATGCCATGCGATATGCGCATGAGTTCTCCGGCGGACAGAGACAGCGTATCGGAATTGCTCGTGCACTGGCTGTAAATCCTTCTTTTATTGTATGTGACGAGGCGGTATCAGCGCTGGATGTTTCCATTCAGGCGCAGGTCCTGAACATGTTTGAGGATCTGCAGGAAAAGCTGGGCATTGCCTATCTCTTTATTTCCCACGACCTTCTGGTCGTTCAGCATATTTCTGACCGGATCGCGGTCATGTATCTGGGACGGATGATGGAAGTTGCAGATGCGGATGAATTGATGAATCATCCGATCCATCCTTACACCTTGTCTCTTCTGTCTGCCATTCCGATCCCGGATCCTGAGACAGCAAGACATAGCCATCGGATCATTCTGGAAGGCGATGTCCCGAGTCCTCTCCATATGCCGACCGGATGTCCTTTCCGTACCCGCTGCCGCTATGCGACAGAGCAGTGTGCAAAGGAGATGCCGCCTCTGAAGGACAGAGGAAACGGACATCTGTGTGCATGCTGGAATAAATAAGGTCACAACTTCCTTGATTAGGAAGTTTGACATATAATAGTTACTCTATAGTTACAGGAGGAAAACATATGAAAAAGAAATTACTCGCATTTGTTCTTGCTTCTGCTATGGTTGCCAGCCTTGGCGCTTGCGGTAACGCAGGCAGCAAGGGATCTGACAAAGCCCAGACAGAAAAAAGCACAGAAAAGAAGTCGGCATCCAAGGCAAAGCTGAATACCGACACAAAAACCTTGTACATCAATCTGGCTTCCGAGCCTCAGCACCTGGATCCGGCTCTGAACAATACCGTTGACGGTGCCTGCCTGGCTGTCAACTCATTCGTAGGTCTTTATACCTATGATAAGAATGACAAGCTCGTTCCTGCTATCGCAGATGGTGATCCTCAGGTATCTGATGATGGTACCGAGTGGAACATCAAGCTGAAGAAGACCAAGTGGTCCGACGGCAGTGACCTTACTGCTAAGGATTTCGTTTACAGCTGGAATCGTGCAGCATCTGAGAAGACTGCAGCAGATTATGGCTATCTCTTCGATGTCATTGCTCGTAACGACGATGGAAGTCTGAAGGTTGAGGCTCCGGATGACTACTCTCTGAAGATTACTCTGAATAATTCCTGCCCTTACTTCAATCAGCTTTTGGCATTCCCTGTCTTCGATCCGGTACCGCAGAAGGCTGTAGAAGCTGCTGACCCGGATGGCGCTAATCCTGGCGCATGGGCAAATGAAGCAGGCTTTGTATCAAACGGCGCTTACACCTGCACTGCATGGACACATGACAGTTCTATGGAATATACCAAGAACCCTAATTTCTATGACGCCGACAAGGTGAAGATCGAAAAACTGAATTTCATGCTTTCTGCTGATGATACTGCTACTTTCGCAGCTTACAACAGTGGAAACCTTGACTTCATCGATAGCATCTCTCCGGATGAAGTTCCGAATGTAAAGGATTTCTCTGATTTCTATGTAGCAGATCAGCTGGGAACCAACTACATCGGCTTCAATGTCAATGCATCCATTTTCGACGGCATGACAGAAGATCAGGCTAAGGACTTCCGTAAGGCAGTTTCTCTTCTGATTGACCGTCAGTATATGGTTGATACTGTAGGTCAGACCGGTCAGGAAGTTGCAAGCGCATTTGTTCCTTCCGCAATGCATGACGGAAACGGCAAGACCTGGTCTCAGAAGTATTATGACGGTGAGAAGACCGGCGCTTCTTCTATCAAGAAGGCAGTAAAGCTTCTTGAGAGCGCTACCGGTTATAAGTTCAAGGACAATGGCGATGGTACATACACACCGTCTAAGGCAATCTCCTTTGAATTTCTGACCAACTCCGGTACATCCAATGAGAGAGCAGCACAGTTGATCCAGGATGACCTGAAGAAGGCCGGTATCCAGATGACCATTAAGACAGAAGACTGGAAGGTCTTCATTGCTGACCGTCAGAATGGTAACTATACACTCTGCCGTGAAGGATGGATTGCCGACTATGATGATCCTTCCAACATGCTGGAAGTCTTCCTGACCAAGAGCGGTAACAATGATATGCAGTTTGGTAAGAATCCGATCGCTTCTGCTCCTCAGAACTGGGCTGATTATGACAAGCTTCTGGATCAGGCTCGTACCGAGACCGATAAAGCTAAGCGTGCAGATATTCTGGTTAAGGCCGAGAAGATGCTGATGGATACCAACGCAGTAATCCCTCTTTACTTCTACAATGATGTTTACATGATGAAGTCCAATGTCAGCGGCGTATATGAGACCCTGACCGGAAATAAGTACTTCATGTATGCAACAAAGTCTGCAAAATAATCCGGATGAATGACCGACCGACCGATCAAACCGGAAGATCGAACAGAGGAAGGCAATAAAATAAAGAAACCTCCCTTCTGAAAGATTCGAAAAGTCATAAAGATAAGGACCATCGAAAGATGGTCCTTTTTCTTTTTCCATAAATCATTTAAAAGGAAAGCAAATGCTTATCTCCAGTGTTCCACAAATCCCTCACCCATGGCTTCACTGATATTTCCGATAATAAAGAAGGCCTTTTTATCATGTTCTCTTACGATATCCTTGATATCCGGAAGATCATGTTTCGAGCAGATACAGAGAAGCAGGATCTTGTCCCGTCCGGTATACATGCCCTTTCCCTTCAGTCCGGTCACGCCCCGGTCCAAGTCACTCAGGATTGACTTCGCAATCTCCTGACTCTGATCAGATATGATGATACAGATCTTGGCACGCTTGCCGGCATCGACAATGAAATCTGTGATCTGACCAGTCAGAAAGACGGACAGAATGGCATACAGGGTATGCTCCAGGGGGAAGACAAAGGCCCCGACCAGAACGACCGCTCCGTCCAATATCTGAATCATACGGCCCATACTGATGGAACGATGTTTGGCATGTAATGCCTGCCCCAAAAGATCCGTACCGCCGGTTGTTGCTCTTGCAGTTAGTGTAATTCCCATACCAACCCCGAAGAGCAGGCCGCCATATACCGTTGTCAGCATCATATTATCTGAGAGAACACTGTGGGATGGCAGCAGGGCAAGTTCGATTGACATGATGATGAAAGATAAACCGGTCCGAAGAATGCTCTTAAAACCAAGCATGTAGATCGCGTAGAGAAAGATCGGCACATTCAAGGCAACATTCGATACCCAGAGGGGAATGCCGCCGGCAATCAGCCCCCGGCTCAGATAACGGATGACAATGGCCAGACCACTGACACCGCCGGTAACCAGTCCCGAAGGGTCCAGGAAATATTTGACATCGAGAGAGATCAGAGTCGTTCCGATGAGGATGGTCACAAAGTCCTTAAAACGGATCTTCTTATAGATGGTTTTGATTTTATTCATGTCATAGGCACTCCTTTCCGCGAAAAAAGAGGCCAATCATACATCCTCTGACCTCTGGCAAGGGACATATCATCGGCCTCGAAAAGTTCGAATCAAATTGATTCTTTCTGAACTCATCAGCTTCTTCTAAACAGATATTATTTTACCTTTCTTCTTTCCGTTCGTAAAGGACAAGAAAAAATGAAGACGGCGTAAGTTTATATTCGGATTTTATGGGTAGGAGAACACCCTGGATACTGCTGATAAGATATCAGGCAACGAAATGCTGGCTCCACTATACTTCTTATTTTCCTGCAGCACAAGGCTGAGCTTCCACGCAGCCACAGATCTGCTTACTTCTCTTAGCTGCCTTTTGGCCTGCGTCCCCAGCCCCTGTCAAGGGCAGGGCCGCGGAGCGGTGCTATGCACCCTTGACAGGGACTGCGGCGCAGGCTTTTCTT